>JAABQT010000253.1 GCA_011391295.1 Betaproteobacteria bacterium | reverse complement strand
CACGCTGCAGCCGATCGGCCCTGGCGATCTCGCGCCGCTGTTTCCGATGGCCCTGATCGAGCAGGAAGTGAGCACCGAGCGCGAGATCGAGATCCCCGGCCCGGTGCGCGACATCTACCGCCAGTGGCGCCCCTCGCCGCTGTATCGCGCGCGGCGCCTGGAGAAGGTGCTGCAGACCCCGGCAAAGATCTACTACAAGTACGAAGGCGTCTCGCCCGCGGGCAGCCACAAGCCGAATACGGCGGTGGCGCAGGCGTTCTACAACCGGGAAGCGGGCATCAGGAAGATCACCACCGAGACCGGCGCCGGCCAGTGGGGCTCGTCGCTTGCCTTCGCGGGCGCGCTGTTCGGTATCGAGATCAAGGTGTTCATGGTGCGCGTGTCGTTCAACCAGAAGCCCTACCGGCGCGCGCTGATGGAGACCTACGGCGCGCAGTGCATCGCTTCGCCCTCGGACCAGACCAACTCGGGCCGCGCGATCCTCGCGCAGAGGAAGGACCATCCGGGGAGCCTCGGCATCGCCATCTCCGAGGCGGTCGAGGTCGCGGCGACCAACGACGACACCAAGTACGCGCTGGGCTCGGTGCTCAACCACGTGCTCACGCACCAGACCGTGGTCGGACAGGAGGCGATGTTGCAGCTCGAAATGGCGGGCGACGACCCGGACGTGCTGGTGGGCTGCACCGGCGGGGGCTCGAACTTCGCCGGCCTGGTATTCCCCTTCCTCGGCGCGCAACTGCGCGGCGGCAAGAAACGCCGCATCGTCGCCATCGAGCCCTCGGCCTGCCCGAGCCTGACGCGCGGCAAATACGCCTACGACTTCGGCGACACCGGGCACCTCACGCCGCTGGTCAAGATGCACACGCTCGGCTCGACCTTCACGCCGCCGGGGTTTCACGCCGGCGGGCTGCGCTACCACGGCATGGCGCCGATGGTGTCGCACTGCAAGGAGCTCGGCCTGCTCGAAGCGCGCGCCTATCACCAGAAGGAATGCTTCGACGCGGGCGTGCAGTTCGCGCGCGCCGAGGGCATCCTGCCCGCCCCCGAGGCGAACCACGCGGTAAAGGGCGCGATCGACGAGGCGCTGCGCTGCAAGAAGGAAGGCAAGTCGCAGGTGATCCTGTTCAACCTGTGCGGCCACGGCCACTTCGACATGCAGGCCTACATGGACTATTTCTCGGGCAAGCTCGTCGACTTGGAGTACGACGAGAGCGAGCTGTCGATGGCGCTCGCGGGGTTGCCGTCGGTCAAGGCGGCCTGAGCCGGGGTCGCTGATATTTCGCCGGCGCGCGGTACTCCCGGCTCCGCGCGCCGGCGCTGAACTCGGGCTCAGCCGCCTCCGGCCTGTGATCCGATCCGCCGGCCCGCTCATCATTCTGCTGGCCGGATGCGCCGGCCTGCCCGCCCCCGGCGGCCCGCAGCCGGCGACGATCGAATCATTCCGTGCCAATCTTGCGCACTGCGGTCCGGACCGCCCGATCTGCGAGGCGCGCGTGAATCACGTCGAAGGCAAGCCGGTCTTTTTCACCGCAACCAGCATTCAGGTCGCGCCCGGCAGGCGCGTGCTCGGGCTGTACTGCAAGAGCAACCCCGGCATCATGATCGGTGACGCACAAAGCTACCAGCGCGAGGTGGCCGTCGACCTGGCGCCGGGCGGGCGCTACCGCGTCGAGGCCGGCATGGAGCCGCATCCCTGCAGCATGACGCTGATCGACGAGGCGACGGGCGCGCCCGTCGGCAAGGTGCGCTAGTTGGAGACGCCGAGGCTCGGCCAGGGCACCTGGAACATGGGCGACGATCGCGCGCGGCGCGCTGAGGAGATCGCCGCGCTGCGCACGGGAATCGAGCTCGGCATGACGCTGATCGACACCGCCGAAATGTACGGCGACGGGCGCTCCGAGACGCTGGTGGGTGAAGCCCTCGCCGGCCTGAGGCAGGAAGTGTTCCTCGTCACCAAGGTGCTGCCGTCCAACGCCAGCCGCAAAGGCGTGACGCGTTCCTGCGAGGCGAGCCTGAAGCGGCTGCAGACCGATCGCGTGGACCTCTACCTTCTGCACTGGTCGTCGTCGTATCCGCTCGAAGAGACCGTGCGGGGGTTCGAGGATCTCCTCGCCGCCGGAAAGATCCGCGCCTGGGGTGTGAGCAACCTGGATCTCGGCGAGATGAAGCAACTGGTGGCGCTGCCCGGCGGTAAAGCCTGCGCGACGAACCAGGTGCTGTACAACCTGACGCGCCGCGGCATCGAATTCGACCTCCTGCCCTGGTCGCAGAAGCGCGGCATGCCGATCATGGCTTATTCCCCCGTGGAGCAAGGCCGGTTGCTCGGCCACAAAGGACTGAAGCAGGTCGCGCAGGAGCTGGGCGCCGCGCCGGCGCAGGTGGCGCTGGCCTGGGTGCTGCGCCAGGAGGGGGTGGTGGCGATCCCGAAAGCCGGCACCATTGCGCATGCGCGTGAAAACCGTGCGGCTCTCGATCTGCGGCTGAGCGTGCAGGATTTGGCGGCGCTGGACCGGAATTTCCCGGCGCCCGGGGGGCCGCAGCCCCTGGAGATGCTCTAACCCCCTTCCGCAGCCAGGCGCCCGAAGGCACAATAGCGCCGCACCATAGCCAACCCCGGAGAACACAGATGGTCAAAACCGCACTCGCCTTGCTGCTCGCCCTCGCCATCACGCCCGCCCTCGCCCAGGTCAAGGATTGCGAGGAACTCAAAGGCGAAATCGACGCCAAGATCAAGAAGAACGGCGTGCAGGAGTTCACGCTCACCATCGTCGACAAGGACGCCGCCGAAGACGGCAAGGTCGTCGGCACCTGCGGCGGCGGCACCAAGAAGATCGTCTACAAGCGCGGGGGCTGAAGCCCCGATTGCCCGGGCCGCGGCAAATTACTTTGCCGCGGTCACCATGATCTCGACCAGCGCGTTGGGATCGGCCAGTTTTGCCTCGATGCAGGCGCGCCCCGGCAGGTTCCTGGGGTCCACCCACTTCGTCCACACCTCGTTCATCGCCGCCCGGTGGCGGATGTCGTTGACCCAGATGGTGGCCTGCAGGATCTTCGACTTGTTCGACCCGGCCTTGGCCAGCAGCCGGTCGATCTCCGCCACCACTTCCTCGGTCTGGCCCTTGACGTCGTTCTTCAGGTTCCTGGC
>JAABQT010000252.1 GCA_011391295.1 Betaproteobacteria bacterium | reverse complement strand
ATCGCCCTCGACCAGGAACAGCTCGTTGCGGGTCACGTCGCCGGAGGCGCAATCCACGAGCTTGCCGGGCAGCGTGGCGATGCCCGAGGATTTCTTGCGCTCGACTTTCTTGCCGCGCGCGAGCCGCGCCAGCGCCTGATCGATGGCGAGCTCGGCGATCTTCCGGCCTTCCTCGGGATGCTCGTTCAGCCACAGCTCGAACGCGTCCTTCACGCACAGCTCGAGCAGTTTCGCCGCGTGGCGCGTTGTCAGTTTTTCCTTGGTCTGGCCGTGGAACTGCGTGCGCACGATGCGCGCCGAAAGCGTGAAGCAGGCGCGCACCCACACGTCGTCGGCGATCAGCTTCACGCCCTTGGGCGCGAGCGCGCGCGCGTCCATGAAGGTACTGATGGCGTCGAAGATCCCGGCACGGAAGCCGGCCTCGTGCGTGCCGCCCGAGCGCGTGGGGATCAGGTTCACGTGGCTGTCGGCAAACACCTCGCCCTCGGCCACCCAGCCGATGGCCCAGGCCGCGCCCTCGCCGGGCTCGATCTCGGGGATGCTGCTGTCGCGGAAGTAGCGCTCGCCGGCGAACAGCGGCGCGGCCAGTTCCCGCCCCTGCAGCATGAAATCGAAGTACTGCGCCATGCCGCGCTCGTACCTCCAGCTCCTGGCCTCCTTGCCCTCGACTTCGAGCACGGTGGTGAGGCCCGGCAGCAGGTAGGCTTTGGAACGCACCAGGTGCTCGAGCTCGGCCAACGGGATGGCGGGCGAATCGAAATACTTCGGGTCCGGCCACAGGCGCACCACGGTACCGGTGCGCTTTTCCCTGATGCGTTCGGATTTCAGCTTCTGCTTGAGCTCGCCGCCCTCGAAGGCGAGCGCGTGCTTGTGCCCGTCGCGGTACACCACCACTTCGAGGCGCCTGGAGAGCGCGTTGGAGACCGCCACGCCCACGCCGTGCAGGCCGCCGGAGATGTGGTACACGCCCTCGCCCGATTTCGCGAACTTGCCGCCCGCGTGCAGCATGCCGAAAGCCACTTCCACCGCCGGCTTCTTTTCCACCGGGTGCATGTCCACCGGGATGCCGCGGCCCTCGTCCTCCACTTCTACCGAGCCGTCCTTGAACACGCGCACGCTGATGCGCTTGCCGAAGCCGGCGAGCGCCTCGTCCACCGCGTTGTCGATCGCCTCCTGCACGATGTGCAGGGGGTGCACGGTGTGCGTGTACATGCCAGGCATGCGCCGCACGGGTTCCAGGCCCTTGAGGGCCTGGATGGAGGACGCGTCGTAGACCTGTTTTGCCATCTATTTAGTAGTCATCGTCATTAGATCCACTAGGCATTGTATCGCTCGCGCAACTGCGCCGCGGACGTGCGCCCGGGCGCATGCACCGCCACGCCCGCAGCCGCCGCCGCTGCGGCGAGCGCCTTGTCCAGCGTGATCAGCGCAGAACCCTGCCGCGCGGCGAGTTCCAGGTACGCAGCATCGTAGGTGCTGAGTCCATGCCGCTCGGCAAGATCGCTGATGGCGCGCATTTCCTGCACCACTGCGTCCACCCGCAGTCGCAGGCGCGACGCCTCCTCCAGCACCTGCAGGCGTTCTGCGCGCGTCAACCGGCGCTTGCGCTCCGCGACCAGCAGCGCGTTGGGAAACTCCAGTCGCCAGATCGCCGGCACCCAGCACTCCTCGAGCGCGGCGAGATCCAGCGCCGCCTCGGTGAACGCCGACTTCTCGTCAGGAAAGAACCAGCTCAGCGCAACCGAGCAGTCGAGCACCAGCGCCATCAGTAGCGGCGCCCCGCCTTCACGAGTTCGGCGATCGTGGTGCCGGGCCCGGCGGGCTTGCCGCGACCGACGCGGCTGCGCTTGATTTGCTCGACCAGCCTGCGCATGTCCTCATTCCCGTGCGCGGTACCCGCGCCGACCAGGCGCGCCACGGTCTTGCCGCGTCGCGTGATCGTCACCACCTCGCCCTGTTCCACCTTGTCGAGGAGCTCGGCCAGCTTGGTTTTCGCTTCGAAGGAACCGACAGTGATCATGGTCTATCCAACTAGACAACCAGTTGTAAGGATACCATGGACAACTTCTACAGCGCAAACCTCCTTACGCGGACCCAATCCACCAGCTGCGCCAGTTCCGCCTCCTCCGGCAGCTCGATCTTCCCGCCGCGGATTTCCGGCACCACGGTGCTCACCTGCTCCGTCATGGTGAGGAAAAACGCCTGCTCCGCCGCCATCGATCCCGCCTGCTGCAGGTTGATCAGCGTCCCGAGCGCGCTCTCAGCGTAGATGCCCACCGCCGTCTGCGCCCCGCGCTGCAGCGCCAGGGCGGCGATGGCGCGCGTCTCGGCGAGCCCGACGCGCCCCGGCTTGGTGGACAGCGCCTGCGCGCCGCGCTCCAGGTAGAGCGCCGCATCCTCCCTGGAGGCGCAGCTGCGATCGACGAGGATCGGCATCGGGCTCGCCTTTTGCAGCGCCTCGAACTGCGCGTCCGGCTGCAGGGGGCAGGGATCCTCCGCGACCGTCACGCCGGAACTCGCGAGCGCCTGCACGTAATCGCGCGCGTCGGCCTGCGCGTAGGCGCTGTTCGCGTCCACGTAGAGTTCCACGCCGGCGCCGACTGCCGCCTGGATCTCCGCCAGCGCCCGCAAGTCCACGTCCACGCCCTGCCCGCCCTTCACTTTCAGCACCCGAAAGCCGTACTGCGCGCAGACGGCCGCCGCCTCCGCCGCCATCGCCTTGGGCGCCTGGCGCGTCACGGTCCACGCGATTTCGCGCGTGCGCCCGGCGTGCCACGATTTCCACAGCGGCTCGCGCGCCACAGCCGCGCGCAGCGTCCAGCAGGCGCTCTCGATCATGCCCTTGGCGAGGCGATTCTCCGGAATGCCGGCAAAGGCCTGCGCCACCACTTTCTCGTCGGCGAGATCCACTTCGCGCAGCCGCGGGATGAGGACATCCTCCAGCGCGGCGGCGAGCGATTTGGGCGACACGCCGCTCCAGGTGTCTTTCAGCGTGCCTTCGGCGATGCCGGCGCAGCCCTCGGCCTCGAGCTTGAGCAGCGCGAATACGCCCGAAGACTCGCGTGCGTTGGCCCACACCACTTCGCGCGCATAGGGCAGGCGGTAGCAATGCAGCGACCAGCGCTCGAGCTTCATTTGAACCGGCA
>JAABQT010000251.1 GCA_011391295.1 Betaproteobacteria bacterium | reverse complement strand
TCTTCCGATCTTCAGCGAACTTGTTCTTCAGCTGCCGGATCGGCAGCCGCCCGCGCGCCACCAGCGTCGAGCCATCGACGTCGGCGGCGAGCACGGCGCGCTTGTAGTTCTCGTGCACGCTCGCTTCCGGGGTGGCGATGAAGCGCGTGCCGAGCTGCACCGCGTCGGCACCGAGCGCGAGCAGCGCCGCGATCCCGGCGCCGTCGGCGACGCCGCCGCTCGCTACGATGGGCAGCTTGACGGCCTTGACCACGCGGCGCACCAGCACCAGCGTGGTCACTTCGGCGGGCGGCGGATGCCCGCCCGCCTCCATGCCGTCCACCACCAGCGCGTCCACGCCCGCGGCTTGGGCTTTCCTCGCATGCTCCACCGAGGCGACCACGTGCAGCCACTTGGTGCCGATGGCGCGAAAGCGCGCCAGATGCGCCTTCGGCCCGCCCTGCGAGGCGACCATCACCGGGATGCGCGCGTCATAGGCGATGTCGAGCAGTTCGGCGGCGCGCGGGTTGTTCAGGGGAATGTTGACGCCGTAGGGCTCGCGCGTGCCCGCGCGGATGTCGGCGAGCGCGCGCCGGAAATCCTCCGGGCGCATCGGCCCGGCGGCAATCACGCCCAGCGCGCCGGCGTTCGACACCGCGATCACCAGCGGCGCATTGGAGGAGGCCCAGCTCATCGCCGCCTGGAACAGCGGGTGGCGGATGCCGAGCAGCTCGGTGATGCGCGTCTTCACTTGCGCGCGCCTTCGCGCTCGATGAAGGTGCGTGCGCGCGCCGCGAGCTTGGCGAGCGCATCGTCGAACGCCGCGCGCTCTTTCGCACTCAGGCAGTCGAGAAACGCGTCGTTGCGCTCGGCCGCCGCGCGGATCAGCCCGAGGTACACCCTGCGCCCGGCGCTCGTGAGCGTGAGCTGGACGCCGCGGCCGTCCGCGGCGTCTGCCTGCCTGAGGACGTACTTTCTCGAGGTCAGCCCCGACACCACGCGGCTCATCTGGCTCTTGTCGATGCCCGCCGCGCGCGCGAGTTCGTTGAGCGACAGCGGCCCGCGTGCGCCGCCCAGCAGCGCGATGCTGCGCCACTCCCACAGGCTGACGCCGAATTCGCGCCGGTAGCGCAGTTCGGCGCCGCGCGACAGCAGATTCGCCACCACGTGCAGCCGGTACGACAGCAGCTCGCGGATGGTGGGCGCCTCAGTCATCGAAGAACGGGGTTTCATGCTCGCCGCGCAGCTTGAGCTCGAAGCGGTACTTGCCGGGTGCTTCGCGCCGCGCGACCAGCAGCGCGCGCCGCGCCGCCGGCACCGCCGCCAGCACCGGGTCGGCGCCATTCGCCGCCTCGCCCTCGAAGTACAGGGTGGTCTTGAGGATGCGCATCAGCCCGGAGAACATGAGCATGAAATCGACGTGCGGCGCGCGGCCCGCGGGCGCGCCCGGGCGCACCGTGCGAAAAGCGTAGTTGCCTTCCTGGTCGGTGGCGGCACGGCCCCAGCCGAGAAAATCCGCATCGGCTTCGGCATGGCGCGGATCGGCGGGATGGCGGTAGATGCCCTTGGCGTCCGGCTGCCAGATTTCCAGCACCAGGTTCTCCAGCGCCTCGCCGTCCTCCTGGCGCACGCAGCCCGAAATCTGGATCACTTCGCCCTGCGCCTTGCGGCCCGCAAGCTGCGTCAGGTCGTTCGCGCCCGCATCCACGAAGCGCGGCGGGAAGAACGGCCCGATGGTGGCTTCGCCGGTGGGGATCATGGCTGCGTCGGCGTCGCCTTGCGGCCGCGCAGCACGATGTCGTGCACGAACACCAGCGCGTCGTGCGGCTCGCCCGTGGGCGACACCAGGCGCGCAACGAGACGCTCGCGCGCCGCCGCGTCGGGCACGGCGTTCAGGATCCGGTCCTGCGCGTTGAGCGGCTCGCCCGGGAAGTACATCTGCGTCACCAGGCGCGAGAGCCATACCCGGCCGAACAGCGAAAAGTGGATGTGCGGCGGCCGCCACCAGCCGTCACGGGTCGGCACCGGGTAGGCGCCCGGCTTCACCGTGCGCAACTCGAACGCGCCCGTGTCGTCGGTAACGAGGCGCGCAGCGCCGTAAAAGTTGGCGTCCACGGGCGCGTGATCGTCGTCGTTCGGATGGCTATAGCGCCCGGCGCCGTTCGCCTGCCAGACTTCGACCACCGTACCGCCGACCGGCGCGCCGTCCTCGTCGACCACGCGCACCTTGAGGTGCATGAGCTGGCCGATGGCCCGCTTCGCGCCGTGGCCGGCGATGTCGCCGCCGAGCAGCTCCAAGCGCGGCGCCACCGCCAGCGGGCCGGTGAGTTCCGAGAGCGTCGGCACCCGCCGCACCAGCGGCTCGCGCGGGTTGCGCCACGGGGTCTGCGGATAGCCGGGGACGATGCGCGCGGGCTGGGTGCGCTCGTCGCGCGGGGCGATCACAGTGTGCATCGTTGACAGCCTAGCGTTAGATAGTTGATGATGTCAACGATGGCCGGAGTGACCCTCTGCGAGTGTTTCGCACGCGACGGGCTGCAGCACGAGCCGGAGTTCGTGTCCACGGCGGCCAAGCGCGCGCTCCTCGGGCGCTTCGCCGCGCTCGGCTTCGCGCGCATCGAGGCCACCTCCTACTCCGACCCGAAAGTGGTGCCGCAATTCGCCGACGCGAGCGAGCTGCTGCGGGTCCTGCCGCGGCGCGAAGGCGTGCACTACAAGGCGACCTGCGCCAACCCGAGGGCAGTCGAGCGCGCGCTTGCGGACCTGGACGCCGGCTTCGGCGTCAACGAGATCAGCCTGCTGGTATCGGCCACCGAGGCGCACACGCACAAGAACCTCAAACGCACGCGTGCCGGGCAGTGGGCGAACGTCGGGGAGATGGTGCGCCTCGCGCACGGGCGGTTTCGGCTGGTGGGCACCGTGTCGGTGGCCTTCGGCTGCCCGTTCGAGGGCCGGGTGGATCCTGGCGCGGTGGCCGAGGACGTAGCGCGCTTCGTCGCGCTGGGCGTGCAGCACGTCGCGCTCGGCGACACCACGGGCCTGGCGACGCCAAAAACCGTGCGTGACATGCTGGCGCGCATCACGCCCGGAGCGGTACCCATCGCGCATTTCCACGACACGCGCGGCACGGGCCTGGTG
>JAABQT010000250.1 GCA_011391295.1 Betaproteobacteria bacterium | reverse complement strand
CGTCACCTGGGCGGTGCTCGCCTGGCAGACGCGCGGCCGTTGGACCACCGTGCTGAACGACCCGCCGCCAGAGCGCCGGAAGGACCATGCAGTCTACGACCGCTGGCAGTCCGCGAAAGGTCTCGCGGTCGCCACCACGCTATTGGTCGTTTTCCTGCACACCGACATGCCGCGCGAGGTGGCGGCGCTCGTCGGCGCGGCGCTGCTGCTCACCAGTCGCAAGCTGCAATCGCACAAAATGCTCGGCCTCGTCGACTGGAGCCTGCTGCTCCTGTTCATCGGCCTGTTCGTCGTCAACCATGCGCTGGCGCAGACCGGGCTCACGCAGCAGGCCATGCAGGAACTCGCCGCGGCCGGCGTGCCCCTGTCCGAGCCGGTGCCGTTGTTCTTCATCACGCTCCTGCTTGCCAACATCGTGTCGAACGTGCCGGCTGTGATGCTGCTGCTGCCCGCGGCCACCGAATCCTACGCCGGGCCGATGCTGGCGCTGGTGAGCACGCTGGCCGGCAACCTGCTGATCGTGGGCTCGATCGCCAACATCATCGTGGTGAACGCCGCCGCGCGCCAGGGAATTGCAATAGACTGGCGGCGCCATGCGCGCGCCGGCGTGCCGGTGACGCTGCTCACGCTGAGCATCACTGCGGCCTGGTTTGCGCTGAGGCATTGAGCATGTCGGGCGTAGACGACGGAGTCGTGGCGCAGTCCCGGGTCTTGCGCAGGACGCAGAAGAAATAGTCACCAAGGTGCTCCGCTGAACCACGATATTGCGCAGTTTGTCCTTGAACCCGGCGCGCAAGCTGGCAATGTGGGCGCTCTTGAACTCGCCTGACATCACTCAGCGGCTGGCCACCACCAGCCAGCTCCTTGTTCGCTCGGGAATCGAAATCGGCCGGCTCCTGGACTCGATGGTCCGGGACGGCGATGCCGTCACCGCGAATCTGCCGACGCAGATGCTGTTTCTTTCCAATCTGCTCTACGTCGAACCGGTGAGGGGCTACATGCGCCTCGCCTACTCGACCAACAAGTCCGCCAATTCGGCGGTGCTGGCGGTTCGTACGGTCACCCTGCGTTGCAACCACCGCGGCGCGCAGTTCGCGTTCACGGCCGACAAGCCGCAGCAGGCCGCGCATTCCGGCCAGCCTTGCATCCAGTGCGGGTTGCCGACCGCGATGCTCGGCATGCAGCAGCGCGGCGCCCAGGCCCCCATCCAGATACCGGCGCAGGCGCCCGTGGACTGCGACTTGCGCATGGATCTGCAGACTTTCGCAGCCAAGGTCGTCGACGTCAGCCTTGACGGCACCGGCACGCTGCTCACCGACCCCACGATCCCGCTCTGTTCCGGCACGCGGCTGGAGCGGGTGCGCATCTGCCATCCCCAGTGCAAGCCATTTCTCGTCGACCTTGAAGTGCGCTACGTCTCCCGGGTCGTCCTGCCCAATGGCGCGCGCGCCAGCCGCATCGGCTGCCAGGTCCTCGGCTCGCGCGAGGTCGTCGAAGAACTCATCCGGCTGTTCATCGTCGATCTTGCCTGAGCGGCGCGGAATGCCGGAGAATCCCGGTCGTCCAACACAGGCGCCCAGGCATTGGATTTCACGCTCTATCTGATTTTCGCCACGCTGGTGTTCCTCGGCATCCACATCGTGCCGAGCACGCCGCTGCGCGCGCTGGCGGTGAAGGCGATCGGCGAGCGCGCCTACCTCGGCCTGTTCTCCTTCGCGTCACTCGCCGGGCTGTTGTGGATGTCCGCGGAGTACGCTCGCGCGCCGATGGAGGCGCTGTGGCCCGGACTGCGCCTGCTGCCGCTGGTGCTAACGCCGTTTGCCTTCGTCCTGCTCGCCTGCGGGCTGCTCGCGCGCAACCCGGCGCTGCTCGGGCAGGCCGGGGCGCTGAAGCGCGAGGATCCCGCACGCGGGATCATCCGCATCACGCGCCACCCGGTGATGTGGGCGATCATGCTGTGGGCGGGTGCGCACCTGCTCGCGATCGGCTCGCTGCAGGCGGTGATTTTCTTCGGCGGCCTGCTGCTGCTCGCCGCTGCCGGCACAATCCTGCAGGACGCGCGCCAGGCGGCGCAGCTGGGCGAGGACTGGCGGCGCTTTGCCGCGCTCACGTCGAACCTTCCGTTTCTGGCGATCGTCCAGGGCCGCAACCGCGTGGTGTGGCGCGAAATCGGCTTGTGGCGGCCGACCGTCGGCCTGGCCGCATTCGCACTCGTGCTCTACGCCCACCCCTGGCTGTACTAAATGGGGACAGACCTCATTTTTCTCATCTGCAGATGAGAAAAATGAGGTCTGTCCCTATTTGAGTTTGCGCTGCACGCGCTGGTCGAACTTGGAGACGTTGACCACCACGCGCTCATGCGCGCCGTCGCCGATCAATTCCTTCTCGTCGTGCGCCTCGAGGCGGAAACGAACCGTCCTGCCGTCCACCCCGAGCACCTCGGCGCGGGCCGTGACGCGCATGCCCACCGGCGTCGCAGCGACGTGGCGCACATTCAGGATGGTGCCCAGGCTCTGATGGCCCGGCGGCAGCAGCCGCTCGATCGCCTCGAGCGCCGCGGCCTCGAACAGGTTGATCATCACCGGCGTCGCGAGCACGTGCACGCGCCCGCTCCCTACGCGCGGCGCGGTGTGTTCCTCGCCCACCACCAGCGTGGCGCTGCCGGTGAGCCCCGTCTTCAGTGCGTCCATGTGCCGGCTATGATAGCTGCATGACTCCCCGCGTCGTCATTCTCGGCTGCGGCTTCGGCGGCCTGTTCGCCGCACGCGCGCTCGCCAAAGCGCCGGTCGAGATCACCGTCGTTGATCGCACCAACCACCACCTGTTCCAACCCCTGCTTTACCAGGTGGCGACTGCGGGCTTGGCCGCGCCCGCCATCGCCGAACCGATCCGGCGCGCCCTTGCAGGGCAGAAGAACGTCACCGTGCTGTACGGCGAGGCGCAGCGCGTGGACGTGGCGGGGCGCAAGGTCGTGCTGGAGAACGGCGACGAGCTGCCCTACGACCGGCTGATCCTCGCCACCGGCGCCACCGACAGCTACTTCGGCCACGACGAATGGCGCGCGCACGCGCCGGGGCTGAAGACGCTCGAGGACGCCTTCGAGATCCGCCAGCGGATCTTCCTTGCCTTCGAGCACGCGGAGCGCGAGACCGATCCG
>JAABQT010000249.1 GCA_011391295.1 Betaproteobacteria bacterium | reverse complement strand
GGGCCGGGCCTCGGGCAGAGCGAGCGCGCCGCCACGCTGGTCGGCGCGGTGCTGGCGAGCGACATGCCCTGCGTGCTCGACGCCGATGCCCTGAACCTGATCGCGGACAACAAGGACCTGCGCGCCGCCTGCGCCCAGCGCCGCGCCGATACCCTGCTCACGCCGCACCCGGGCGAGGCCGGCCGCTTGCTGGGCCTGAAGGTGCCGGAGGTGCAAGACGACCGACTCGCGGCCGCGCAGCGCATCGCGCAGGAATTGAATGCGCACGTGGTGCTGAAGGGCAACGGCAGCGTGCTGGTGGCGCGCGACGGCCACTGGTTCATCAACACCTCGGGCAATCCCGGCATGGCCTCCGCCGGCATGGGGGACGTGCTGTCGGGAATTCTCGGCGCGTTCTTGGCGCAGGGACTGCCCGGCGAGGCGGCGCTGGTGCTCGGGGTGCACCTGCACGGCTGCGCGGCGGATGCCGCCGGTCACGGCGTCGGGCTTACGGCATCGGATGTGATCGATCCCGCACGCGCAATCTGGAACCGCTGGTTGCTCAGGACTTCAGGCGCTTGACCACGTCGTAGATTTCGCTGGCGTGGCCGCGCGGCACCACGCCGTAGTAAGCATGCCGGATCACGCCGCGCTTGTCGATGACGAAGGTCGAACGCACCAGGCATTCGCGGCGCACGCCCTCGGTCTCCTTCTCCTGCAGCACGCCGTAGCTGCGGCACACCTCGCCCTCGGGGTCCGAGAGCAGGCCGATGGACAGGCCGTGCTTGTCGCGGAACTCGGCGTGCGACAGGCAGTCGTCGCGCGACACGCCGAGGATCACGCAGTCGTGCTTGATGAACTGGTCCTCGTGGTCGGAGAAGTTCGACGCCTCGAGGATGCAGCCGGGTGTGCCGTCGCGCGGGTAGAAATACAGCACCACGTGCTTGCGTCCCTTGAACGCCGACAGGCTTACGTTGTGCATGTCGGCGTCGGGAAGCACGAACGCTGGCGCTGTTTGTCCCGGTTGCAGCATGTCTGGATTCGCTGCAAAAGATTCTAATGCACATCGTTTGCGGCGTGGCAAGTGCGGTGCGTTCACTGTCGCAGTCTCGCCACCTATAATCCGCCGATGAGCGACGGCCTGCTGGGAGGCATGTCCGCGCGGGAATTTCTGCGCCGATACTGGCAAAAGAGACCCTTGCTGGTGCGCGGCGCGCTGCCGGGCTTCCGCGGGGTGGCCTCGCGCGAGCGGTTGCTCGCGCTTGCAGCTCGCGCCGACGTCGAGTCGCGGCTGGTGCGCCGCCGCGGCGCGCGCTGGAGCGTGGCGCACGGCCCGTTCGCGCGCGCCGTTTTGCCGCGCGACTCGACCCTGTTGGTGCAGGGCGTCAACCTGCATCTCGCGGCGGCCGACCGGCTGCTGCGCGCCTTCAGCTTCCTGCCGCAGGCCCGCCTGGACGACGTGATGGTGAGCTGGGCCGCGCGCGGCGGCGGCGTCGGCCCGCATTTCGATTCCTACGACGTGTTCCTGCTGCAGGGCACGGGCCGGCGCGTGTGGCGCCTGCAGCGCCCGCGCCGCTGGCAGCTGGTCGAAGGCGCGCCGCTCAAATTGATCGAGGGCTTCGAACCCGATGAGGAGATCCTCGCCGAGCCCGGCGACCTGCTCTACCTGCCGCCGGGCTGGGGGCACGACGGCGTGGCGCTCGAGGAGTGCGTCACCTGCTCGGTCGGGCTGCGCGCACCGCAGGGCGAGGAACTGGCCTCGGCGTTCCTCGATTTTCTCCATGATCGCGGCCTGCCGCGCGGCACCTACCGCGACCCGGGCCTGCGCCCGGCACGGCGCAGCGGCGAGATCCCGCGCGCCCTGGCCGATCATGCAGCGCGCACGCTGCGCCGCATCCGCTGGAGGCGCGGCGACGTGGAGAATTTCCTCGGCGTCTACCTCACTACGCCCAAGGTGCAGGTGGTGTTCGCGCGGCCGTCGCGGCCCCTGGCGCGCGCCGCCTTCGCGCGGCGCCTGCGCCGCACGCCCGTGGCGCTCGATCGCCGCACACTGATGCTCACCCTGGGCGCGCGCCTGTTCTGCAACGGCGAAACCTATCCGGCGTCGCGCGCGCTGCGCGCGCTGGCGGACCGGCGGCGCGCGCTTGTGCCGGCAGCGCCGGCCGATCTACTCTATGGCTGGTACCTGGCGGGCTACCTGCAACTGGAGCGTGACCCTTGAGCGATGCGGCGCCGCAGGCGCAGTACCTGCGGTTCGATACCGAGGCAGAATTCCAGACATCCGACCGGCTGCTGGCCGCGCCGGGCCGCGAGCTGCGTATTTTCGATCCGGACCTCTCGGCGCTGCGCCTGACCAGCCTGGAACGCGTCGAGCAGCTGCGCGCATTCCTCGCCGCCAGCCGCACGCGGCGCATCTTCATCGCCGTGCATGATCCCGATCATGTCAGCAAGTATTGCCCGCGCATGATGGCCCTGTTGGCGCGCTACGCGCATGCCATCCAGGTCAACCGCACGCACGAGGAAATCCGCAATCTGCAGGACAGTTTCCTGGTGCTCGACCAGAGCCACTACCTCAGGCGCCCGGTGGCGCAGCTGTTCCGCGGCGCGCTCGGCCTCAACGACGAAACCGAAGCGCTGGCCATGCGCGCGCGCTTCATGGAGATCTGGTCGTCTTCATTTCCCGGCCTGGCCGGCACCACCGTGGGACTGTAGGCTCGGAACAGGGGAACCCAGGTTCCCCCGTTACCCGTTCCTAGTTCAACTCCCGCCAGGCGCAGCCTTCTTCCTGGGTGGCGACGCCGACCCAGTCCTCGGCGCAGTCCAGCGCCAGCGCGAGCGCCGCGCGCGCCAGCGCCGTGGTGTTGTTCTGGCGCGAAAGGTGTGCCGCGATCACGTGCTTGAGCCGCGAGCGATCGAGCGCGGCGAGCAGCCGCGAGGCGGCGCCGTTGTCCAGATGGCCGAAGGGCCCGGAGATGCGCTCCTTCAGCCATTTCGGGTAGTCGCCCGCCCATAACAGATCCAGGTCGTGGTTGGTCTCCAGCACCAGCGCGTCGCAACCCGAGAGCATCGCCTCGACGTGCGCGGTGGAAGTGCCCAGGTCGGTGAGCACGCCGAGGCGCCGCGCGCCGTCACCGAGCACGAACTGCACCGGCTCGCGCGCGTCGTGCGGCACCGTGAAGGGCCGCACCTC
>JAABQT010000248.1 GCA_011391295.1 Betaproteobacteria bacterium | reverse complement strand
CCTCAAGGCGCGCGCGCGGGTCAACGAAATGATGGACTGGTTCAATTCCAACATCTACAAGGACTTGGCCTACGGGCTGGTTTATGCGCAGACGTTCCCGCATCACAAGCGGCCGAGCGACGCGGTGCAGTCGGGAACGCTCGACTGGGGAAGGCAGAAGACCATGGCCTGGCTGAAGATCCTCGATCAGAGCCTGATCGGCCCCAAGAAGGCCTATCTGTGTGGAGACAAGATCACGTTGGCCGACTACATGGGCGCAGAGATGATCGCGATCGGTAGCGTCGTGCGCTGCAGCTATGCTGCCTATCCGAACGTCGAGCGCTGGCTGCGCAACATGAAGGCGCTCAAGCACTGGCCCAAGGTGCATGAGGTCATCGACGGATTTGCTGCGTCGCTCAAGGACAAGTCTTTCGTCGCGGTCTAGGTCCGTCCAGGACAGGGAGAGCGCCCATGATCCGCCGCCTGCATCACAACGCGTACCGCTGCCGGGACTCGGAGCAGACGCGCAAGTTTTACGAAGGCTTCCTCGGGCTGCAGCTCGCCGGGACCCTGGAGATCAAGGAGTCGAAAAGCGGCCGCAAGACCGAAACACTTCACACGTTCTACGAGCTTGGCGATGGCTCCTATCTGGCGTTTTTCGAGGCGCCTGACATGCCGTTCGAATTCAAGGTCCAGCACGATTACGACCTGCACATCGCGCTGGAGGTCGATGCACCGACGCTGCGCGACATGCTGGCCAAGGGCAAGGCGGCCGGCATTGAGACGCGCGGCGTCTCGGACCACGGATTCATTCACTCCATCTATTTTCGCGATCCGAACGGCTACGTGATCGAGCTCACGGCGAAGACGGCGGAGCACGACCGCGCGATGGATCCGGCCACCAACGGCGCGAGGGAAAAGCTCGAGCGCTGGACTGCGGCCAAACAGCGGCGCTCCGCAAGCGTTTCCTGAACGGGTTGGCGGCCGAGCGCACGCGCCTCGAGCACCTGCTGCGCGCCTGATGGAACTTACGCTGCCGGTGACGCTGGCGGTGCTCGGCGCCGCGCTGCTGCACGCGAGCTGGAACGCGCTGCTCAAGTCCGGCGCCGACAAGCAGCTCGACGCCGTGGGGCTGGCGGCGGGCAGTGGGGCGGTGGCGCTGGTTGTGGCGCCATTTCTCGGCGTGCCGGCGAGCGCGTCCTGGCCGTGGATCGCGGCCTCCGCGCTGGTGCACATCGCCTACTTCTGGGCGCTGGCCGGCGCGTACCGCTGGGGCGACATGTCCTTCAGCTATCCGATCATGCGCGGCGGCGGCCCACTGATCGTCACCGTGGCGGGCGGCGCGGTGTTCGGCGAGACTCTGGCCGGCGGGCAGGTGCTGGGGGTGCTGCTGATCAGCGCGGGGATCCTCGCCTTCGCCACGCACTCGGCGCGCGACCCGGCGGCGCAGAAGAAGTCGCTCGCCTTCGCGCTCATCAACGCCTGCGTGATCGCCGCCTACACGCTGATCGACGCCCAGGGCGCGCGCCTCTCGGGCGCGCCGGTGAGTTACACGATGTGGTTCTTCGTCGCCAACGGCATGGTGATCTTCGCCATCGGCTGCCTGCAGCGCGGCGCCGCCGCTCCGCGCCATGTCCTGCGCCGATGGCGATTGACTTTCGTCGGCGGCGCGTTTGCCGTCGGCGCCTACGCCGTGGCGCTCTGGGCGATGACCCAGGCGCCGGTGGCGCTGGTGGCGGTGCTGCGCGAAACCTCGGTGGTGTTCGCTGCCGTGCTCGGGGCGCTGTTCCTCAACGAACGCTTCACCGCGCGGCGCGCGGGCGCGACGCTGGCGGTGCTGGCGGGACTCGCGGTACTGCGGCTCTGACCCGCCTAGCGCGCTTGCAGGACGTCGTTCACCACGCGCACCTTGTCGCCGGCGCGCCAGGTGGGCGGTTGTTCCTGCGACAGCGTGCGCAACATGCCGTCTTCCATGCGCAAGGCAATGTCGTAGCGCTTGGTGGTGCGCACGTTTTTCTCGACCTGGTGGCCGATCACCGCGCCGCCCACGGCGCCGATGACGCGCGCCGCGGTCTTCGTCTTTTTCGAACCCACCTGGTTGCCGATCACCGCGCCGGCCACACCGCCGGCCACGGCGCCTGCGCCAGTGGCTTCGCCTTTTACTTCCACTTCCTGCACCGACTCGACCACGGCGCAGTCCGCGCACCGCGCCGGGACCGCGGGCACCGGGACGGGCACAGCTTGTGGTGCTGCCGCCACTTGCACTGGCTTGGGTGTCGCTGCCTTGGGCCGGGCCGGCTTTGCAAGCACGGGCGCAGGGGGTGCGATTTTCACTTCGGCGGCCTTGGGGGCTTGCGGGAGTGCCTCGGGCGTGTTCGTGCCGCTCGATCCCGGCAACAGACCGGTGAATGCGGCGACCGCGACGCCCGCGAGCACGATGACGGCGACCGATGCGGTCGCCACCAGCGGATGGATGCCTGATTTCGTTTCTGCGTTCATGCAAGTCTCCTCATCGACCTGATTTGCTCCCCTATCAACGCACAGCATACGCCTTGCGTTTACGCCTCCGGCCGCATGTGCGGAAATAAAATCACGTCGCGGATCGACGCGCTGTCGGTCAGCAGCATCACCAGCCGATCCACGCCCAGGCCGGCGCCGGCGGTAGGCGGCAGCCCGGTTTCCAGCGCGCGGATGTAGTCGGCGTCGTAGTACATGGCTTCGGCGTCGCCGGCGTCCTTGCGCTCGGCCTGCTCGCGAAAGCGCTCGGCCTGGTCCTCGGGGTCGTTCAGCTCGGAAAAGCCGTTGGCGATTTCCTTCGCGTCGACGAACAACTCGAAGCGGTCGGTGAGGCCGGGGTCGGCGTCCTTGCGGCGCGCGAGCGGCGAAACCTCGGCGGGATAGTCGACGACGAAGGTCGGTTCGAGCAGGTGCTTTTCCGCCACCGCTTCGAACAGCATCAGTTGCAGGGCGCCCCAGCCGTGTTCGCCTTTGTGCTCGACGCCGAGTTTCCTGAGCTCGCCGGAGAGGAACTTGCGCTCGCGCAGGTCGCCATCGAGTCCCTGGCCGCGCAACGCGTCGGCAATCGGCAGGCGCGCGAAGGGCCTGGAGAAATCGATGTTCCTGCCCTGGCAACTCACCGCGTGCGTGCCGCAGGCAGCCTGCGCCGCGTTCCTCACCAGCTTCTCGGTGAGCTCGAT
>JAABQT010000024.1 GCA_011391295.1 Betaproteobacteria bacterium | reverse complement strand
GCCTTCAGCGCGCTCACGCCAATCCCGCGTCCAGCACCACGGTGGCGCGCCCACCGAGCAGCTCGCCCGCGTCGCTGGCGACGCTGAAGCGGTAAAGGATGTGATCGTCCTCGCCGCTCAGCCTTTCCGCCGTCACGCGCAGCTCGCCCGCCACGTCGTCCAGGCGTAGCACCTGCAAGCGCACCGAGCGAACGCTCGCCAGCATTCCCGGCCGCAACCGCCCGCGGGTGAGCAAGGCGCCGTGCACGGCCATCGCCTGCGCGCCGTACTCGATACCGCAGGCTGCCGGCAGCTGCTGAGCGACGCGCAGCGGGTTGCGCGGCTCGCGGTGGCTGATCGCGCGGCACACCACGTGGCGCTCGTCCCACGCCAGCACGCCTTCGAGCAGGCACATGGCGTCGCGGTGCGGCAGGTGGGCGGCGATCCAGTCCCGGCCTAGCTGCATGGCGTCAGCGTGGCCTCGAGCGTGAGGCCTTCCTGGAACTCGAGCACCGCGGCACCGCGTGCACCGCGCGCCACCAGGCCCAGAAGGGGCAGGCAGCGCGCGGCGGGGATGCCCTGGCGCAGTTTCTCCAGCGGCAGCTCGGCGAAGGTGCTGGGCGTACGCGTTCCCAGTTCCAGCGTCAGTTCCGCCAGACTGTGCGCCGATCTGGCGGGCGCGAGCACCATGCCGACCCCGAAGGCGTCGGCCAGGGGTCGCTTGGCATGCAAGGGCTCGGGGTAGGGTGCGTCGTAGGCGATCAGCAGCACCGCTTCACTGCGGGCGCGGGCCAGCGCGGCAGCCTCCAGCAACCCGGCGCCGAAACTGGCGTCATAGGCGCACACGCTGGTCGAGGGCGCCATGCTGCGCGTGGCGATGCTCCAGTACCCGGCCGGCGCGTTGTGCACGGAGTTGTGAAAGCGCGTGGGCGAGATCAGACGGTCGCTGCCGGCGAGCTGCGCGCAGATCGCGTGGCAGGTGTCACCATCGGCGGAGGAGGAGGTGAACACCGTGGCGACGCCCGCGGCCCCGCGCCCGCAGGCCGCCAACGCGCCCGCGCCCGCGGCCAGCGCAACCTTGATGGCCAGGCCGCTGCGCCGGCGCTCATTCGGCGGCAGCATCAGGGGCACCGGGACCGCTGCCGGCGCCGCAGCATAAGGGACCTCGCCGGCGAGCACCGCGCGCGCCGCCGCCCAGTCGGGGAAACCCGGCCCGATCAACGCCACGCCCTCGAGGGCGAGCGGCGTCATGCGCGCCCCAGCACCAGGCTGCAATTGGTGCCGCCGAAGCCGAAGGAATTGCTCAGCACGCGGCGCACCGGCGCTGCCCGGGTCTCGAGCAGGTAGTGCGCGCGCAACGCCGGGTCCAGGCGTTGCGTATTGGCGCCCCCTGGCATGAACCCGTGGCGCAGTGCCAGCACGGCGATCACCGCCTCTAGCGCGCCCGCCGCGCCCAGGGTGTGGCCGGTGGCTCCCTTGGTGGAGCTGCAGGGCGTGTCGGTGCCGAACACGCCGGTCACCGCCTTGTCCTCGGCTGCGTCGTTGCTGGGGGTCGCCGTACCATGCAGGTTGATGTAATCGATCTGGGCCGCCTCCAGGCCGGCGGCGGCGAGCGCCGCCTCGATCGCCATGCGCGCGCCCAGTCCTTCGGGATGCGGCGCCGACATGTGGTGGGCGTCGCTTGATTCGCCCACGCCGAGCAGCGCGATCGCGTCCTGGTCGGCGCGCGGTTCGAGCAGCGCGAAGGCCGCGCCTTCGCCGATCGACAGGCCGGTGCGCGCCTCGTCGTAGGGACGGCAGGGCCCATGCGACAGCAACTCGAGCGAATTGAAGCCGTACAGCGTGGTGAGGCACAGGCTGTCCACGCCGCCGACCACCGCGGCATCGATCAGGCCCGCCTCGATCATGCGCGCGGCGGTGCCGAACACCTTGGCGCTCGACGAGCAGGCGGTAGAGACGGTCCAGGTCGGGCCGGCGAGGCCCAGGCTGCGCCGCACGAAGTCCGACACCGAGCCCGTATTGTGGGTGTGCTGGTAGTCGAAGTCCGCAGGCAGGGCGCCGCTTGCCGCGTTGCGCCGGCGATAGGCGAGCTCGGTCTGCAGGATGCCGGAGGTGCTGGTGCCGAGAAACACTCCGATGCGCCGCGCACCCAGGCGCGCCGCCGCCGCGCGTACCGCGTCGGCGTATCCGTCTTGCGCCAACGCGAGCGCCGCCAGCCGGTTGTTGCGGCAATCGTAGGCCCCGAGCGCCGGGGCCAGGCGCACCTCGTCCACGCCCGCCACTTCACCGACGCAGGTGTCGAGCACCGCCGTCTCGAAGCGACAGGGGGCGAGGCCGCTGGCGCGCAAGCGCAGCGCTGCGAGGTTCGCGTCCAGGCCGCGGCCCAGGCAACTGGTCAGGGTGGTGTGGGTGAGCTGCAGGGGGCGCACGCGGATCAGGATTGCTTCGCAAGGCGCGCTTGCAGCAGCACGTTCGCGAACGGCGTGCCGCGACTCATGGGCT
This sequence comes from Betaproteobacteria bacterium, assembly GCA_011391295.1. Classification (GTDB taxonomy): domain Bacteria; phylum Pseudomonadota; class Gammaproteobacteria; order Burkholderiales; family SG8-39; genus JAABQT01. Next base: position 9,052 of record JAABQT010000024.1, on the reverse strand, counting down.
CGGCTTGCACCGAAAAATCGAGCGCTTCGAGCGCGCTGCGCCATTGCGCCACGCTGCGGCAGTAGAACCGGGTCGCGCCATGCCCGCGCGCCAGCGCCACCGTCCAGTCGGTCCAGTTGCTGAAGCGGAACGGCAGCCCCGCCGCCGCATCGCCCACCCGCAGCAGCAGCACGCCGCCGCCGGCGAGTGCCTGGCGCACGCGGCGCAGGATCGCGTCCTGCTCGGCATACGTCATGTAGTGCAGCACGTCGAGGATCACGACGGCGTCCGCGGCGCCGAATTCGGCATGGCGGATATCGCCCAGCTGCACGCCGCATTCCACGCCCAACGCCTGATGGGCGCGCGCCACGTCCGCGGCCATCAACTCGATGCCGCGGTAAGCCACGTTCCGCATCGCCGGCGTCGCGCAGAGCAAGGCCGCCAGCAGTCCCTGGCCGCAACCCAGGTCCAGGATGCGCGCTCCGCCAGGGATCAACCCGGTGTCCAGCAGGTGACGAAACACCGGGTCGCCGCGCAGCTTGCCGCGCGCGAACTTCCAGGCAAAGCGGCCCGCCGGGCGGAACACGGCGCTCGCCTCGTCGCTGAGGCGGCCGTAGGGCGCAACGCCGTTCAATCGAGCGCGGCGCGCAGCGTGACCGGGCGCAACCCGGCCGCGCGCGCGGCCTCCAGCACTCGCGGCAGCACCTCGAGCACCACCGGCACGCCTTCGTGCGTGCGCGCGGCATGGCCGTCATGCAGCAGCAGGATGTCGCCGGCACGCAGTCCGCGCGTCAATCGGGCGGTGATGGCCGCGGCGTTGCGCGAGCGCGTGTCGAATCCGCGTCGCGTCCAGCTGACCAAGCGCAGTTGCAGGCGCGTCAGCGCGAGATCGAGGAACGGGTTGCGCAGACCGGCGGGCGCGCGGAAAAACAGCGGCGTGCTGCCCGAGAGCTCGCCGAGGGTGTCTTGCGCGGCGCGGATTTCCCTGAGGTAGCGCTTGGGGCCCAACACGGCGAAATCGTGACGATGGCGCTGCGAATGGTTCTCGACGCGGTGGCCGGCGGCGACGATGTCGCGCACCAGTTGCGGATGGCGCGCGGCACGCTCGCCGATGCAGAAGAACGTCGCCTGCGCGCCGTGCCGCGCGAGCACCTCGAGCACGCGCGGCGTAACCTCCGGGTCCGGCCCGTCGTCCAGCGTGAGGGCCATGGCGCCGCGGGCCGCGGCCGCCGCAGGGAGCCGCGTCACGTTGGGCCCCAGCAAGGCGGCGCGCGGCAGCAGGATGCCGGCGAAGATCGCTGCCTGATTGGCGGCGAATGCGCCGATCGCCCAGGGCCACAATTCCGGGTTCAGCGCGACGCCCGCAACGGCCGCCGCGTGCACCACGGCGGAGGCGCGCACGAAGCCCGTGGGGCGCCAGCGCTCCGTCGCGCGCGATGGTGCCGCCGCGATTGCCGGCGCGGGCTCGGATTGGAGCAGCGACATGCCGCGATTATCGCCCATTGGCGCGCCGGCCCGCCTGCAGCGCCGCGAACAGCAGGGCAAGCAGGGTGCCGAGCGCAACGGTGGAACCGATGGCGCGCAGCACCGGCACGCTGGAGGAGGCGAGCACGCCGAAGCCGATGACCGTGGTTGCGTTGGCGAGCGCGAGCGAGGCGAGCACGACAGGCGCCGGCGCACCGCGATCCGCGCTGCGGTCGAAGAACAGAGCGTAATTCGAACCGATTGCCACCACCAGGAGGAAGCCCACCAGGTGCAGCAGGGTGAAGGTCTGGCCGGCCACGGCCAGGACGGCGGCGCAGACCAGCACCGCGGCGCCAAGCGGCGCGGCCACGCGCCAAACGCGCAGCGCGGAGCGCAGCACGAACAGGAGCAGCACGAGCACGGCGACCAGACCCGCGGCGCAGAGCACGATCGCCTCCCCGAGATAGCCCGTGTACAGCGCGTTGGCCTCGGCTTTCAGGTCGAGGAACAGCGCGCCGCTGCCGGCGAGCGCGTCGCGCACGCGCGCGGCATCGATATGCAGTGCTCCGGGTCCGCTGGTGGGGGCGCGCAACGGCAGCAGTGCCTGCCAATCCCCGGTCCGCCTCAGCAGCAGGCCGTCGAGCGCCACGCCCATTGCCGTGCCTTCGAGATCCGCGCGCTGCAGGCCCGGGCCGCTGCGCGCACGCGCCACGTCTGCAACGAACTCCTCCAGCCGCTGCGCGCGCAATGGCATGCCGTGCAAGGCTTGCCGTAGGCGCGCACGCAGTTCGCCCGGCCCCGGGAGGCTGGCGGCGCGCGCACGCTGCGTCGCCACGCTTGGCAGGTAACGCGCCGGGCTGTCGAATCCGGAGATCACGCCTGCCGCAACCAGCGGGCGCAGGGCCTGCGCGGCACGTTCCGCCGCGCCGAGCGCCGCCTCGGCGTCGCTGCCGGAGGTCACGACCAGGTAGCGCGCATCCGCCGCACCGAGATCGGCGCGCAGCTTGCCGTCGTAGAGCTGGTCCTCGGTGCGTACGGTGCTCAACGCCGACAGGTCCTGCGCCCAGGGCGATTCACGCTGCGCCAGGAGGGTCACGGCGGCGGCGAGCGCGAGCGCGGGCACCAGCCAGCGACCGCGGCCCGCGAGCGCCACGGCGCGCTCGAGCCGGGTGCCCAGAGGTGTGAGATCGTGCACGCCAAAGCCCGCCGGCAGGAATCCGGGCAGCACGTAGCGTGTAAACAGCGCCGCGGCGACCAGTCCGCAGACCGAGTACATCCCGAGCTGCGAAAGACCGGGGAACCCCGACAGCAGCATGGACGCAAAACCCAGGATCGAGGTGAGCACGCCGAGGCGGATGGTGGGCCAGAAATCACGGATCCACGCTCCGCGCCGGTCGGCATCGGCAGCGGCATTGCCGGTCTGCACGAAAAGGTAGATGGCGTAATCCACCGATTCGCCGATCAGCGTGGCGCCAAAGCCCAGCGTGATGCCATGCACCACGCCGAATCCGGCGGCTACCGCAGCCACGCCGACGAGGGCGCCGGTCAGGACCGGCAGCAGGCCCAGCGCCAGCGCGACGAACGAGCGATATGCCGCGAGCAACAGGGCGCCGATGAGCAGTATGCCGAGCATCGAGACGCGCAACGCTTCGTCCTTGATCTGCGCACGCGACTCGACAGCGAAGACACCTGCGCCGGTCATGCGCAGCCGCGCTTGCGGCACCGGCGAGTTCGCCGCAGCGGCCGCGAATGCCGCGCGCACCGCCGCGTGCGCGCTTTCCTGCGCATCCGTGTCGGCGCCCGCGGCGGCGGTATGCGCCACCAGCAGGGCGCGCTCGCCGTCGCGCGAGGACCATACGCCGCCGGCATAGGCGGGGCGGGCGGCCCCGGACAGCTGCGTCTCGAGCAGCGCGTGCAGCTCCCCGGTGGGGTCGCGCGCGAGCACCGACTGCGCCAGCGCGCCGGCCGACGAGGCCACGAGGTCCAGCGTGTCGGCGAGCGCTGCGCGCAGCCCCGGTGGCGCGAAGCGTTCCGGATTCACCTGCTGGCTGAGCAGATAGCGATGCTCGAACAACACCTCGCGCTCGCGTTCCGTGCCGTCCGCCGCGCCGTTGGCTACGTAAGAAAATCTCGCATCCGAGCGCAACGCGGTGGCCAGTGCGCGCGACAGTGCGGCGCGCGCAGGCGCGCTTTCCCCTTCGATGGCGATCAGCACCACGCGCCCGAGCGCGCCGTCGCGCAGCTGGTCAACCAGCAACTGCTGCGTGGCGCTGGGCGAGCGGGGCAGGAACGCCGACAGGTCCGCGGTGTAGCGCGCGCCGGCGACAACCGCCGCCGCGGTTGCGATCGTGGCGAGCCACGCTGCGAGGGGCAGCCGCGCGCGCCGCGTCATGGTGCCGGCAGGCGCTGCACGCTCATCAGCGAACTGTCCCCGTTCGCCTGCTGGATCTCGATCACCGAGAGATCGGCGTGCCGCCCGGCGATGCGCACGCGTTCGACCAGCGCGCGCATCGCGGCGTCGGCCGGGATCAGCGTCAGCACCCACGAGGCTTCGCTGCCCTGGAGCGAGAGCAGGTAGTTGCGCTCCAGGGCCTGGCGATCGCCCGCCAGCGTGCCACGGATGCTCTCGGTGAACGCCGCCACCTCGGGGTGGCTGCGCAGGTCGAGCCGCGTGGTTTGGCCGGCCCGCTCCAGGGTCAGGGTGTCGCCCTGTAGCAGCAACAGCTCCGGCCGCGGGCGCAGGGTGCGCTTCTCCAGCCGGTCGGGCGCCGTGAAGCTGAGCTCGCCGGAGGCGACCAGCGGTTGCTCGAGGATGCGCACGGTCTTCTTTTCCACGAAACTGGCGCGCGCCGCGCGCGTGTGTGCGAGGCCCTGCATCAGGCGCTCCAGGGTCCAGGGTTCCGCCGCCGCCGCGCCGAGTGGCCAGGCGAGCAGCGCCGCGAGCAGGAGGCAATCAGTGCGTCGGGCCATGGTCCCAGAAATCATAGAAATTGAACCAGTTGTAGGGCGCCGCGCGGCAATGGCGCTCCAGGCAGGCGACGTAGGCTGCCACCGCGCCAGCGGGGGTCGGAGGCGCGGCGGCGAAGTCGGCGATGGGCTCGAAGCGCAAGGCGTAGCGCTTGCCACCGAGGTACAGGCCGGCCATGAACCACACCCGGCAGCGCAGCAGGGCGGCCATGCGCATCGGCCCGAGCGGAAAACGCGCCGGTGCGCCCAGAAAGGGAAGCTCGATCGCCTCGTCGTCGCCCAGCCCGCGGTCGCACAGCACGCCCGCGGCGCCGCCCTCGGCCAGGCAGTCGCGCACGCGCAGCATCGAATCGACGTTGCCCAGCGCGATCACGTCCTGGCGCGCGGCCGGGCTGATGGCGGCGAGCGTCTCGTTCAGCATGCGCGCGTTGTCCTCGTACATCACCATCGACACGCGCATTCCCGTGCTATTCCGGCCGCGGGCGCGCAGCGCCTCGAAGCTTCCCAGGTGCGCGCCCGCGAGCAGGGCGCCCGCGCCGCGCCGCATCTGCTCGCGCAGCGGCGCCTCGCCGTGCACTTCGATCTCGAACAGCTCGAAGCGCTCGTGCAGCAGGTAGACGCGGTCCAGGACAGTCGCGGCAAAGCAGTAGAAATGCCGGTACAGGTCGGCCAGCGTCGCCGGCCGCCCCAAGGCACGCCCCAGGTACCGGCGCGAGGCGCCCCGGGCGACGGGCGCGAACAGCAGGAAATACGCGGTCACCGCGTGCAGCACCAGGCGCGCGGCGCGCCTGCCCAGGCGCAGCGCGATCCAGCTCATGAGCCGCAGCACCCAGCGCCGGCTGCGTTCCGGGCGTTGGCGCCACGCGGCGCTCATGCCGGCACCCGCTTGAGCACCGCGGTCGCGACGAGTTCGCCTGCCGCCCGGAGTTCCAGGCGTTGCGCGCCGGCAGTGGTTTCCTCGCAACGCGCTTCGACGACTGTGTCCGGCCCGACCGGACGCAGGAATTTCGCGGAGGCGATTTCCAGTGGGCCTCCTGCGATGCCGAGCGCCGCGAGCGCTTCAGCGAGCAGGAGCGCGCCCGGCACCATGGGCGCGCCGGGAAAATGACCGGCGAACGCCGGGTGCGTCGCCGGGAAATGCAGCTTCGCGGCACTCATGTCTTGCCGTTGCGCGCATGCGCGTGCGCCAGCGCGCGCAGCGCCTCGCGCGGCAATTTGCCGCTGGGGGCCCGCGGCAGCCGCTCCAGCAGCACCAGCGGGCGCGGCAGGAAAGCCGCATCGATGCGCTCACGCAGGCGCGCCAGCAACTGTTCGCGGTCCAAGCCGGGGGCGACGACGAAGGCGCGGAGCCGCGTAATGCCGCCGGGCGTGTCGTCGTCGGGCATGTAGAACACCCCGTCGATGACGCCCTCGATGGCCAACAGCTGCGCGTTCAGGAATTCAAGCGAGGAGCGCTTGCCGGCAACGTTCACCATGTCGGAGATGCGCCCATGCAGGAGAAAGCGGTCCGGCGCGAGCACCTCGATCACATCTCCGATCGCGGTGCGCTCCTCGACGTGGCCGCCGCTGGCCCAGGCACGCCCGTCGCGCAACTCGACTTGCACACCGGGTAGCGTGCGCCACTCGGCCTCACGCGCCGTGTTGCGAGTCGCGATCTGGCCGGTTTCGGTACAGCCGTAGATCTCGAGCAGCTCGGCGCCAAAACGCGCCTCCGCCCGCCGGGCGAGTTCAGCGCTGAGCGGGGCGGTCGCACACAGCAGAAGTTCCGCAGGCGGCGGCTGCGCCACATCGTCGAGCAGCGCGCGCAGGTGGAAGGGTGTCGTCACCAGCAGGCGCGGCCGCGGCAAGCGCTCCAGCGCCGCGCACACGTCGCTCGGGTAAAACGGCCGTTCCGCGCACAGCGCGCCACCGCCCTGCAGGGCGGCGAGCACGGTGGATTCGAATCCGTACATATGCTGCGGTGGCACCGTGCCGAGGATCGCGGCCGGCCGGGCCGCAGACAGGCCGAGCCGCGCGAGCGCGCCGCGAACGTTGCGCACCAGAGCGCCCCAGTGCTTGCGATTCGGCACCGGCGCGCCGGTCGAACCGGAGGTGAACACGATCGCGCACAGCTGCTGCTCGTCGATCTCGGGCACGCCGGGCGCAGCCGGCGCGCTCGCCGGGGACTCGGGGAACTCGAGCCGCGGCAGATCGATTGCCGCTTGCGCATCGTCGGTGAGCACGTAGGCATCGGCGGCGAACTCGCGCAGCCAGCGTACGGTCTCCGATGTGTGGTTGGGCGGCAGCAGCGTCACTTGAGCGCGCAACAACGCCGCCCCGAGCCCGACGGCAAAACGGTAGCGGTTCGCGCAGGCGTTGAGCACGTGCCGCCGCTCGGGCAGCAGCGCCGCCAGGTGCGCCGCGTCGGCCAGGTACTGCGCTGCGCTGACCGGCCGGCCGTCGCACCAGGCGACGTGCGCGAGTCCTGCCGGCGCGGCGATGAGGGGAGCGCTGGCCATGCCCGTGGCCGTAGCGCCGGCGCCGCCGGCTATCGGGGCCTGGGCGTCGAGCGCACGCCGCTGTCCAGAAATGCCTGCACGCTGCGCACTGCATCGCGCAGCACGCCGCCGTGGCCCAGTTCCGGGCAGACGCGCACGCGCACCATGGATTCGGCGACGAACATCGTGCCCACCAGCGGCAGGGTCAGCAGGTTGGCGAACACCGACCAGGCCGCGCGTGGCGCGAAAAAGAACAGCAGCGTCGAGAGCGCGACGATGGTGGCGCAGAACACGGCCCAGGCCACGGTGACTTGACGCGAGTACGACTCGCCCCGCGGACTCAGCGTGCCCTCGACCACGCGCGCGAAGCGCGTGCACAGCGCCTCCTGCCCCGGGCGCAGGCTGACGCCGAATGCGGCTCCCAGGGCGAGGAACATGACGACGTGCTGCAGGTAGTACACCCACGCGGTATTGCGCTCGAGCCACGGCCAGAAAAACCACGCCAGCACCACCAGCAGGGCGCAGCCGGCGAGCGCCAGCAGGCGGTGGGCCGAGCGCCAGGTAACGACCAGCGCCAGCAGCGCCCAGGGCGCGGTCGACGCCGCGGCACCCAGGGCGGTCGGTTGCGATGTGGTGGTAAAAAGATGTGCGATCAATGCATAGCCCAACGCAAGCGCGATCAGCAGCGCGAGCCAGCGGCCAGTGCGCGCCGGCTTCACTTCGTGCGGTTCTGCGCGATGAAGCGGGCGAGGTTGGACAGGGAGCCGAAAATCACCGTGTTGTCCTCGTGGTCGGAACGCAGGCGCACGCCGTAGCGCCGAGACACCACCAGCGCCAGCTCCAGGATGTCGATGGAATCGAGGCCGAGGCCTTCTCCGTACAGCGGCGCTTCCGGCGCGATGTCGCCGGGGGGCACGTCGAGGTTGAGCTCGGCAGTGATCAGCCCGGCCAGTTCCTGCATCAGGACCGGGTCTGCGGAGGGCGCGAACTGCGCGCTGAGGGGAATGCTGGCCATGGTTTCCGGTCCGGCAGTTTAGCCGCTGCCCTCGCCGGGTTCAATCATGCGGTGGCGCGGAACGCCAGCACCGCGTTGCTGCCGCCGAAGGCGAAGGAATTGGACAGGGCCGCACGCAGCCGATGGCCTTTGCGTGCGCTGCCGATGACGTGTGCTACGCCCGCGCATTCCGGATCCAGCCCCGCCACATCGCCCAGGGTGGGCGGAACGGCGCCCTGATGCAGCGCGAGCACCGTGACCACCGCTTCGATCCCGCCCGCGGCGCCCAGCGGGTGACCGAGCGCAGACTTGGTCGCGCTCACGACGACGCCTGCGGCATCGGTTCCCAGCGCTGCGGTCAGCGCGGCGATTTCGACCGCGTCGCCTTCGCGCGTGCCGGTGGCGTGGGCATTCACGTAATCCACCTGGGCGGGCTGCATGCCGGCATCGGCCAGCGCCGCGCGCATCGCGCGCACCTGGCCGTCGCGGTCCGGACGCACCAGATTGCTGCGATCGCAGGACTCGCCGAATCCGGCCAGCTCGGCATAGATGCGCGCCCCGCGCTGCTCGGCGCGCTCCCAATCCTCGAGCACCAACGCCGCCGCGCCCTCGGCGAGCACCAGCCCGGCGCGCGCGGTCTGAAACGGGCGGCAGGCGCTGGCCGCGGTCTTGTCGTCACCCGGGGCGAGCACCTGTAACGCCATCCAGGCGCGGATCACGCCGAACGCGAGCGGCGCGTCCGATCCACCCACCAGCACCACCGGCGCGCGGCCCGAGCGAACGCGGCGCATTCCCTCGCCAATGGCGATGGCCGCCGAGGCACAGGCCACGGAATAGGTGGAGCAGGCGCCGCCCAGGCCAAAGCCGATCGCAAGATGCGCGGCGCAGGCGTTGGTCATCGCCTGCACCACGGTCAGCGGCGGCAGGCGATCGCGGCCGGCAAGGAACAGCTCGCGGTGGCCGCGTTCGAAGGTCAGCGTGCCGCCGAGCGATGTGCCCCAGGCGACGCCCCAGTCGTCCCGGTCCCCGTCCGGGGTTTCAGCGAGCCCGGCGTCGCGCCACGCGGCCAGGCCGGCAGTCACGCCAAGCTGGCTGTAGCGGTCCATGGTATTGGCACGCGCACGCCCCAATGTGGCGGCAGGGTCGAAATCCACACAGACCCCGGCCGGTA
>JAABQT010000247.1 GCA_011391295.1 Betaproteobacteria bacterium | reverse complement strand
TGGACGCAATATTCGATACCGGCGCCTATGCGAGCTGGGGTCCGACCGTGGCGACGCGCGTGCCGATCCACGCCACCGGTCCCTACGCGGTGCGCCACGTGCGCACCCGGGGGCGCGCTTACTTCACCAACTGCCATCCTTCGGGCGCCTTCCGCGGCTTCGGCGTGCCGCAGGGCGCGATCGCGCACGAGGCCTTGATGGATGAACTCGCCGACAAGCTCGGCATGGACCGCCTGGAATTTCGTCGCGTCAATGCGCTCAAGGCCGGCGACACGACTGCCACCGGCCAGGTGCTGGAACACTCGGCCGGCCTGGGCGAATGCCTCGACCAGCTCAAGCCGCATTGGCGGCGCCTGCGCGCGGAGGCCGAGGCGTTCAATGCCAAGGCGAAAAAGGCAGGCGGCCCCCTGCGCCGCGGCGTCGGCGTGGGATGCATGTGGTACGGCATCGGCAATACCGCGCTGGCCAATCCCTCCACCCTGCGCATCGCGCTGTCGCCGCAGGGCCGACTTGTGTTCTACAACGGTGCCGTGGACATCGGGCAGGGGTCGAACACCACGCTGACGCAGGTCGCCGCCGACGCGCTCGGCTTGCCGATGGCGCAGTTCGAACTGGTGATGGGCGACACGGATCGCACCGCGGATGCCGGCAAGACTTCGGCCTCGCGCCAGGCGTTCATCTCGGGCAAGGCGGCCGAACTGGCAGGATTCGACCTGCGGCGCCAGCTCTTCGCCGCGGCTGGCGCGCCCGCCGGCGAGTACCTCGACCGCGGTTATCGGCTCGCGCTGCAGGGCGCGAGCGTGGTGTTCAGGAAGGGCGGCATCGTGCACCGCTGGAACATCGATCGCGAGCTCGTGGGAGAAGGTCGCTTCGACCCGCCAACGCAGGCGCTCGACCCGAACGGCCAGGGCAGCCCCTACGCCACCTACGCGTTCGCGGCGCAAATCGCACTGGTCGAAGTGGACGAGGTGTTCGGCACAGTGAAGGTATTGCACATCGTCGCCGCTCACGACGTGGGAAAGGCGTTGAACCCGATCCAGGTCGAAGGGCAGATCCAGGGCGGCGCGGTACAAGGGCTCGGCCTCGCGCTGATGGAAGAGTACGTGCCTGGGAAGACCGAGAACCTGCACGATTACCTGATCCCCACCATCGGCGACGTGCCGCGGATGGATTGCCTCCTCGTCGAGGATCCCGAGCCGCTCGGTCCCTGCGGCGCCAAGGGGGTGGGCGAACCAGGGCTGATCCCCACGGCCCCGGCGATCCTCGGCGCGATCGACCATGCCTGCGGCGTGCGCATGCGGCGCGTGCCCGTGCTTCCCCACCTGCTGAAAGCCGAACTCGATGCGAGATCCGGAAGACGCGCCTGAAAGCACCGCACCGCTGACCGGCGACGTCATCCGCTGCGACGCCTGCCCGGTGCTGTGCCGCATCCGCAAAGGCCAGGCGGGCGCCTGCGACCGTTACGCCAACCAGGAGGGCAAGCTGGTGCGCCTCGATCCGCTGCTGGTGCTCGAACGCGGCGGCAAGGCGGTGCCGTTCCTCGAGCCCGGCAAGCCCTGGGACGGAACACTCGTGGCGCCCTTCGTCACCGGCGTCGGCGCTACGACCACCTACCCCGACTACAAGCCCGCGCCCTTCATCGTCTCGTCGAAAGTCGACGGCGTGGACATGGTGACGGTGGTGACCGAGGGCATCTTCAGCTATTGCGGCCTGAAAGTGAAAATCGACACCGACCGCTTTCTCGGCCCGGAGCTGGCGGCGGTGCGCGTAGAGGGCGAGCAGATCGGCCACGTCACCACCGCCGAGTACGGCTCGCAGATGCTCTCCTTGGGCGGCGTGCGCCACCTGACCGGCGGCACCAAGAAGGAAGGCAACGTCACCTGCGAGGCGATGCTCAAGCTCTCCAACAAGGAAGCCGTCGAAGTGACGATCGATGGCGGGTCCGCTGTGTTGCTGCAGGCGGGCGCCGCGCCGGTGGTGGACGGCGAGCGCGAGGAGCGCATGCGCGTGGGCTGCGGCTCGGCGACCATCGGCATCTTCGCGCAGCAATGGCACGGGCATTGCGACGAGGTGATCGTGGTGGACGATCACATCACCGGAGTGCTGACCGAGCATCAGGCGGGACGCTTCCTCGACATGCGGCCGGCGGGCATCCGCGTGCGCGGGCGCAAGTCCACGCCGGGGCGCTACTTCAAGGTGGCGCAACCGGGACCGGGCTGGGGCGGCACCGACATTACCGAGCCGCTGTCGATCATCGAAAAGATCGACCCGAAGACCGCCTGGCCGGGCATGCGCCTGCTGATGGTCTCGACCACGGGCGAGGATGCGGAATGGTTCGTGCTGGACCAGGACCTCAAGCCGCAGAAGGCGGAAATGCCCAAGCCGGTGCGCGCCGTCGTGGAACGCATTGCGGAGAATTGCGAGCCGGCCTTGTGCAGCGTGCTCTTCATGGGCGGTGCGGGCGGCAGCCTGCGCGCCGGCGTGACGCAAAACCCGGTGCGCCTCACGCGCTCGGTGAAAGACCTGATCACGCGGGTCACCTGCGGTGGCGCCCCGGTGTACGTCTGGCCGGGCGGCGGCATCACGGTGATGGTGGACGTGCTCACCATGCCGGACAAATCCTTTGGCTACGTGCCCACGCCGGCGCTGGTGCTGCCGATCGAATTCACCCTGCCGCTGGCGCAGTACGCTGCGATCGGCGGACACATGAAGAACGTGGTGAGCGTGCAGCAGGTCCTGGAGAACACGCGATGGCGATCCGGCTGAGCGACGGCCGGCTGCATCTGCAGCACGGTCCCATCGACCTGGTGATCCTCGGGTCGGAGGCCGAATACGAGCGCGCGTCGCTGCGGTTTCGGACCGTGCTCGACGAGCTGGTCGCGGAACTTCCGCTGCTGCGCACCCCGGTCGGTGATGCCTATCCCCTCGCCCGCGGCGTGGTCGCGCGGCGCATGGTCGCCGCCGTGTGGCCGCATCGCGGGGTGTTCATCACGCCGATGGCAGCAGTGGCCGGCGCGGTAGCGGACGAGATTCTCGAAGCGATGCAGCCCTCGGGCAAGGCCTACGTCAACAACGGCGGCGACATCGCAGTGCACTTGCCTCGCGGCGAGACCTTCGACGCCGGCATCGTCAACGACCCGCGGCAGCCGACGATCGACGCGACGCTCAGGCTCGAGCAGTCCTGCGGCG
>JAABQT010000246.1 GCA_011391295.1 Betaproteobacteria bacterium | reverse complement strand
TGGCTGTACTACGCCGACCGGTTGATGGAGTTCCCGGCCGGGGTGCTGGGCGTGGCCGTGGGCACTATCCTCCTGCCCAGCCTGTCTCGCCACCACGCCAGCGGCGCCGCGGCGGAGTACGGCAAGCTGCTCGACTGGGGCTTGCGCGTGACCCTGCTCCTGGCACTGCCGGCCGCCGCCGCGCTTGCGGTGCTCGCGGTGCCGCTGATCGCGACGCTGTTTCATTACGGCCGGTTCACTGCGGAGGATGTGTGGATGACACGCCAGGCGCTCATGGCATACAGCCTGGGTTTGCTGGGCATGATCCTGGTGAAGATCCTCGCGCCCGGGTTCTACGCGCGGCAGAACGTCGTCACGCCGGTGAAGATCGGCGTGGTGACGCTGGTCGCGACCCAGCTCATGAACCTGGCCTTTGTCGTGCCGCTCAAGCACGCCGGCCTGGCGCTGGCGATCGGCCTGGGGGCCTGCCTGAACGCGGCGCTTCTGTACCGCTACCTGCGGCGTCATGGCATCTACGATCCGCAGCCGGGCTGGCTGGCGTTCATCGTCAAGGTGGCGCTGGCGGTGGCGGCGATGGCGGCGCTGCTCTATGCATCGATGGGACCGGGCGCCTGGTGGCTGCAGGCCGGTTGGCAACACAAAGTGGCGGCGACCTGCGGCCTGGTGCTGCTCGGTGCGGGCACCTATGGCGCGCTGCTGTTTTCGATGGGCATGCGCTGGCGCGACTTCGCGCGCCGCGAACCCTAGCAATGGCGCCGGCCGACGCGTTTTCGGAACTGATGGCGCGCGACGAGGCCGAGATCGACCTGGGCCGCGCCTGCCTGATGATCGCGCGGGACGCCTATCCCGCGCTCGACGTCGACGGCTATGTCGGGGAGATCGAGCGGCTCGCCGCGCGCCTGAAGGGGCGCCTGCCGCAGGACGGCGGCGACGAGGAGCGCGTCATCGCGCTCAACCAGTTCCTGTTCGACGACCTGGGCTACAGCGGCAACGCCGACAACTACTATGACCCGCGCAACAGCTACCTGAACGAGGTGATCGACCGCCGCACGGGAATCCCGATCACGCTGTCGGTGCTGTACCTGGAGATCGGCCGCCGTGTCGGCCTCTCACTGCACGGCGTGTCGTTTCCCGGGCACTTCCTGGTGCGGTTGCGGGTGCGCGGGGCGATGCTGGTGCTGGACCCGTTTTCCGGCGGCGCGCCCCTGGCCGAAGCCGACCTGCGCGAGCGGCTGCGCCGGGTCATCCCGCAGAGCGCGACCGGACCGGTGCCGGTGGAAGAACTGCCGCTCGACCAGTTCCTCGAGCCCGCGGGCAAGCGCCAGATCCTGGCGCGGCTGCTGCGCAATCTCAAAAGCATCTACCGCGAGACCGACAAGCCGCAGCGCCTGCTCGAGGTGCTCAACCGCATGCTGGTAGTGGTGCCCGATGCGCGCGGCGAACTGCGCGACCGCGGCCTCCTGTACCAGCGCCTGGAGTGCTATCGCGCGGCGCTCAAGGACCTGCAGGACTATGCAGCGCTGGAGCCGGATGCGCCGGACTTCGACGACGTGCGCGCGAAACTGTTGGAGCTCGGTGCGCTGTGCGCGCGCCTGAATTGAGGCGCTAGGCGGCGGCCGTTCGCTCCATGACGCCCGCAGCGGCACGCATCTCCAGCGCGCGTTTTTGCACGGCGGCGTGCAGCGCCGGCTTGTAGCCCAGCGCAAAGAACAGTTCCGCGGCGAGGAAGATGGGCGCGACGAAAATCTGGAAGAAGTTGTCCACCAGCGCGGGCTTGCGGCCCTCGAAGGCGTGCCCGACCAGCTGGATCACCCAGCCGCCGCCGAAGAACACCAGGAACCAGACCAGGCCGGCACCGATCGGCTGTACCGATACGAGGTCGGCGAAGTAGAGCAGCACTGCGTTCACCGCCAGCATGGCCAGTGCGAGCGGCACATCGAGCAGGAAGTACCAGGCCAGGACCACTGCGGCGAGCAGCATTGCCGCGGTGAGCGTAACGCCGCCGATGTCGGCCCGCGCCCAACCCAGCGCGATGAACAGGCCGAAGATGATCATCGGCACGCCGATGAAGTGCGTCGCCTTGTTGCGCGCGTCCTGGTGATACGCCGCGTAGAAACTCATCTGCTGTTCCAGAGTCTGCATCGGAGTCTCCGGGAAAGCCGCTATAATTCAACATTTTACATGCGGATGCAAGTCACGCACGGGTCCATCGCGCCGGGGGGCAGCCGGCTTGCGCTCACCATCGGAAATTTCGACGGCGTGCACTGCGGGCATCAGGCGATGCTCGAGCGCACGGTGTCGCAGGCGCGCGCCCTGCGGCTTGCGTCCTGCGTGCTGACGTTCGAGCCGCACCCGCGCGAGTTCTTTACGCCGGCCGCGGCGCCGGCACGGCTCACGCGGCTGCGCGACAAGCTGGAGTTGATGGCGGCGGCAGGCGTGAACCGGGTGCATGTGGCGCGCTTTGACGCCGAGCTTGCGGCGCTCGCCGCCGAGCAATTCGTCGAACACATCGTTGCGCGCGGACTGCGCGCGGCGTGGCTGCTGGTGGGGCGAGACTTTCGCTTCGGCGCGCAGCGCCGCGGCGACTTTGCATTGCTCGAACAGCTGGCGATTCGGCACGGCATCGAGCTTGAGGCGATGCCGGAAGTGGCGCTGGCGGGAGAGCGCGTATCGAGTTCGGCGGTGCGTGCGGCGCTGGCCGCAGGCAACCTCGCATCGGCAGCGTGGCTGTTGGGCCGGCCCTATGCTATGAGCGGGCGCGTGGCGCATGGCGAGAAGCTGGGACGGGACCTGGGCTTTCCGACCGCGAACGTGGTGCTGCGCGGGCAGGTGCCGCTGGCGGGCGTGTTCGTTGTCGAGTGCAGGCTCGAAGGCGAAACCTCGTGGCGCCAGGCAGTGGCCAGCGTGGGGCGGCGGCCGACGGTGAATCCGGTTGCGCTACCCTTGCTTGAAGTGCACTTGCTGGACTACAGCGGGGATCTTTATCGCCGGCACCTGCAGGTGCGATTCCTGCACAAGCTGCGCGACGAGGAGAAGTACGCGGGCGTGCCAGAGCTGCGCGCCGCGATCGCGCGCGATGCGGCGCAGGCCAGAACCCATTTTTCGAAGAAGAAGACGCATGCCTGACTACAAGAACACGCTGAACTTCCCGGATACGCCGTTTGCGATGCGCGGCGACCTCGCCAAGCGCGAGCCCGAACGG
>JAABQT010000245.1 GCA_011391295.1 Betaproteobacteria bacterium | reverse complement strand
GAGCCGGTGTTCGGGCGCGAGCCGCTGCAGGCGCTGGATGCGGCGCAGGGGCTGGAATGGGAGTGGCTGCCGAAGGGCATCCGCGAAATCACCTCGGAGCAGGCGGCGAAGTACGACGCGCTTTATGTGAATTCTCCGAAGGTGCCGGCGGCGGCGGTGCAGGGCAAGGATCTTCGCCTGAAGCTCGTCTCGCGCCACGGTGTCGGCTACGACAGCGTGGACGTGCCGGCGATGAGCAAGGCTGGGGTTCTCGTGTGCAACACGCCGAACGCGGTGCCGCGGCCGGTGGCCACCATGGCGCTGACCTTCGTGCTGGCACTCGCGCAGCGCCTGTTCGCCAAGGACCGCATGACGCGCGAGGGCCGCTGGAACGACCGGGTCGATCACATGGGCATGGGCCTCACCGGGCGCACGCTCGGCGTGGTGGGGGCGGGGCGCATCGGCAAGGAGCTGCTGCGCATGGCGAAGGTGTTCGACCTCAAGCTGCTCGCCGCCGACCCCTATGCCGAGGAGCTGGAGCTCAACTACATCGGCGCGCGGAAGGTGCCGCTCGAAGCATTGATGGTGCAAGCGGACTTCGTCGTCATCACTGCCCTGCTGAACGAGGAAACGCGCCACCTGATCGACGCCAAACAACTCGCGCGCATGAAACCCACTGCCTACCTGATCAACGTGGCGCGCGGTCCGGTGGTGGACGAGAATGCCTTATACGAGGTCCTGGAGGCGAAGAAGATCGCCGGCGCCGGGCTCGACGTGTTCGAGGAGGAGCCGACGCCGGCGTCGAACCCGATCCTCAAGCTCGACAACGTGATCGTCACGCCGCACGCGTTGTGCTGGACCGACGAGCTGTTCGGCAACATCGCGCGCACCGCGATCGGGGCGGTGCTTGCCGTGCACGGCGGGCGGGCGCCGCAGTTCACGGTCGACGCGCAGGCGCTCGCGCACCCGCGCGCCAAAGCCTGGCTGCGCCGCTAGCCCTTCGCCAGCAAGCCCATCAGCGCGGTGTTGTCCCACCGCCCCTGGCCGCGGGCGCTGATGCGTCCGTAGTACTGCTCGATCTGCGCGGTGCCCGGCATGAAGGAGCCGTTCTTCTTCGCCTCCGCGAGCGCGATGTTCAGGTCCTTGCGCATCCAGTCGCTGGCGAAGCCGAAGCCCTCGAACTTGCCCTCGACCATGGTCTTCCAGCGGTTCTCCAGTTGCCAGGACTGGGCCGCGCCCTTGGAGATCACCGCGATCACCTTCTCCATGTCCAGGCCGGCGTTCTTGCCGAAGTTGAGCGCCTCGGACAGGCCCTGCAGCAGGCCGACGATGGCGACCTGGTTGACCATCTTGGTGAGCTGGCCGGCGCCGGGCGCGCCGATCAGCGCGCACATCTTGGCGTAGACGTTGAGCACCGGCAGCGCCCGGTCGTAGTCGGCCTGGTCGCCGCCGCACATGATGCCGAGTTGCCCGTTGACCGCGCCCGCCTGGCCGCCCGAGACGGGCGCATCGACGAAGCCGACGCCTTTTTCCCTGCATTTGGCGTGCAGCTCGCGCGCGACGACGGCGGAGGCGGTGGTGTGATCCACCAGCACGGCGCCTTTCTTCAGTCCCGCCAGCGCACCACCGTCGCCGTAGGCGACCGCGCGCACGTCGTCGTCGTTGCCGACGCACATCATGACGAAATCGCAGCCCTGGGCAGCGTCCCTGGGGGTGGGGGCGGACTTGCCGCCGTATTCCTTCGCCCAGGCTTGCGCCTTGGCAGCCGAACGGTTGTAGACCGTCACCTCGTGGCCGCCTTTTTTCAGCAGGTGACCCGCCATCGGGTAGCCCATCACGCCCAATCCGAGGAATGCGACCTTGGCCATCTGATTTCTCCCAAGCTGTTGTCTGTATTACGAAAACCGGATGGTACCGCAGGCGCGTTGACAGGTCCGCGTCAACGACTACAATACATGGACGTTTATACAGTATCCGGTGTCGGTCCAGGGGTCCTGGTTCCAGGGCAGCCTGCCGCAGAAGCCGACAGCCAGAACAAGAGGTACAACGTGGACGAGAACAAATCCAAGGCGCTGGCCGCGGCGCTGTCGCAGATCGAGAAGCAGTACGGCAAGGGTTCCATCATGCGCATGGACTCCGAGGCCATCAAGGACATCGAGGTGATCTCCACCGGGTCGCTGGGTCTGGACCTGGCGCTGGGCGTCGGCGGCCTGCCGCGCGGCCGGGTGGTCGAGATCTACGGGCCCGAGTCCTCGGGCAAGACCACGCTGACCCTGCAGGTGATCGCGGAAGCGCAGAAGATGGGCGGCACGGCGGCCTTCATCGACGCCGAGAACGCGCTCGATCCGCAATACGCCAAGAAGCTCGGCGTGAACATCGACGAGCTGCTGATTTCGCAGCCCGACACCGGCGAACAGGCGCTCGAGATCGCCGACATGCTGGTGCGCTCGGGCGCGGTGGAGGTGATCGTGGTGGACTCGGTGGCGGCGCTCACCCCCAAGGCCGAAATCGAGGGCGAAATGGGCGAGCCGCAGATGGGCCTGCAGGCGCGGCTGATGAGCCAGGCGCTGAGAAAGCTCACCGCCAACATCAAGCGCACCAATACGCTGGTGATCTTCATCAACCAGATCCGCATGAAGATCGGCGTGATGTTCGGCAACCCCGAGACCACCACCGGCGGCAACGCGCTCAAGTTCTACGCCTCGGCGCGCATCGACATCCGGCGCATCGGCGCGATCAAGAAGGGCGACGAGGTGATCGGCTCGGAGACCCGCGTCAAGATCGTGAAGAACAAGGTGGCGCCGCCGTTCCGCCAGGCCGAATTCGACATCCTGTACGGCGAGGGCATCTCGCGCGAAGGCGAAGTGCTGGAACTGGGCGTGGTGCATGGCGTGGTGGAGAAATCCGGCGCCTGGTACGTCTACAACGGCGACCGCCTCGGCCAGGGCAAGGACAATTGCCGTGAGTTCCTCAAGGAAAATGCCGCACTGGCGCGCGAGATCGAGATGAAGATCCGCGAGAAGGCGGGCGTGAAGGCCCCGGCCGCAGCTGCCGCGGTCGAAGCCGAGGCGGTCGAGGACAAGAAGGTCGAGCACCTTCCGACCCGCAAGCGGGGCGGCAGCAACGGCTGAGGATGGACGGTCCTGACACGCCCGCGGCGCTCAAAGCGCGGGCGCTAAGGCACCTCGTACGGCGCGAGCATTCGCGATCCGAACTCGCGCGCA
>JAABQT010000244.1 GCA_011391295.1 Betaproteobacteria bacterium | reverse complement strand
CCATCGAGCTCGATGAAGGCGTCCGCGGTGGCCTTGGGCTGCTTCCAGTAACCCAGGAACACTTGCGGCCCGTGAGTGACGATCTCGCCCACGTCGTTCGGTTCCAGCTCCTTGAGGCTTGACGGGTCGATGACGCGCGAGTCGGTGTCGAAATAGGGAATGCCGGCGCACTGGCGCTTGGGCCGGTGCGGCGGGTTGGCGTGCGAAGGCGCGGAGGTCTCGGTCAGGCCGTAGCCCTCGATGAAGGGCAAGCCGATGCGTTCCTGCAGCTTCGCCGCCACCGCCTCGGGCATCGCGGCGCCGCCGCCGCCGATGCGCACCAGCGACGACAGGTCGTACTTCTGCAGGTTCGGGTTGGCGAGGAAATCCACGATCATGGTGGTGATGCCGGTGATGCTGGTGACCCGGCAGCGCTGGATAAGCTCGGCCGCGACGTCGCGGTCCCAGCGCGTCATCAATACGCTGGTGGCGCCGAGCTGGATCGGCACGTTCATGTTCGCCTGCATGCCGGTGAGATGAAACAGCGGCAGCACTCCGAGCACCACCGCCTCGCTCGAGGACTGGATCCACGCGCAGGCGCCGGTGCTGGTGGCGAGCAGATTGGCATGGGACAGCATGGCGCCCTTGGGATGGCCCGTGGTGCCCGAGGTATACGGCAGCACGGCGAGCTCGTCCGTGCCGACGGCGTGCGGCGCGGGCGCATGCCCGGCGGCCAGGGCGTCGCTCCAGTTCGCCGCCGCGATCCGCGGCGCCCGCACCGAATCCGGCACCTTGAGGTCCGTGGCCTGGCGCAGGTAATCGGAGTATGTCCCCAACACGCAATGCGCGATCCCCTTGCCCAGGTGCGGCTCGAGCTCGCCGTGCAGGTCCTGCGTGCTGACGATCACGCGCGCGTCGGAATCCGAGATGTAGTACGCGAGCTCGTCGCGCTTGTTCATCGGGTTGACCGGCACCACCACCGTGCCGGCGCGCAGGATGGCGTAATAGCCGATGACGAATTGAGGACAGTTCTGGGAATACAGAAGCACGCGGTCCCCGCGCTGCACGCCGCAGACCTGCTGCAGGTAGCCCGCGAGCGCCTCGGCCGAGTGCAGCAGCTCCGCGTAGGTGATGTCGGTGCCGTAGTAGTGCAGCGCTGCCTTTTCCGGGTAGCGGCGCGCGCTCACCTCGAGGTTGAAGTACAGGCTGGTGCGCGGCACCGACAGCGACTTCGGCACGCCTGGTGGCCAGTGCGGGTAGTGGCGCGTGAACATCACAACTGGTACTTCTTCACCGCCTTCTCGTCCCATTGGATGCCACTGCCCGGCCGATCCGGGATCAGCACGTGGCCGTCCTTGAGACGCACGGGTTCGCGCAGGATCGGCGCCGCCCAGTCCACGTACTCCAGCCAGTGGCAGGTCGGCGTCACTGCGAGCAGGTGGCAACTCAACTCGGGAAACAGGTGGCTGGACATTTCCATGCCCGCCGCCTGCGCCAGCGCCGCGGCGCGCATCCAGCCGGTGACCCCGCCGATCCTTTGCGCGTCGGGCATGGCGTAGTCGCAGGCGCCGGCGGCGAGCGCCTGCGCCATCTGCTCCGGTCCCATGAAGTTCTCGCCGATCTGGATCGGGGTCGCGACCGCGCCCGCGATGCGCGCGTTGCCCGCGAAATCGTCCGCGCGCACCGGCTCCTCGATCCAGGTCACGCCGCCTTCCTCGTCGATCATGCGCCCGCGCCGGATCGCCTCCGCTACCGTGAGGCCCTGGTTGAAGTCGACCATCAGCACGATTTCCGGCCCGATCGATTTCTTCACCGCGCGCAACGCCTCGAGATCGTCGCGCGCGCTGGCACGGCCCAGGCGTAGCTTGACCGCGCCGAATCCCTCTCGCACCAGTTCGACCGCCTCTTTCACCAGGGGCCGCAGCGGCATGATGCCCAGTCCATTGGAGTTGTACGCACGCACCGGCCGCGGCGTTCCGCCCAACAGGCGCACCAGCGGCAGCTTGTGCGCCTGGCCAAGCGCGTCCCAGGCGGCCATGTCGATCCCCGACATGGCGAACAGCACGATGTTATGCACGCCGAGCAGCGTGTAGCGTTTCCTGAGCTTCGCCTCGAGCTCGAAGGGCGCCACCGCGTCACCCGCGAGCATCTCCGACATGGCCTCCACCAGTGCGGCGATCGGCTTGAGGTTGTGCCGGCCGATCGGGAACAGGTAAGAGCGCCCGACGATGCCGCCGTCGGTCTGCAAGTCGACGAGCAGCAGCGCGGTCTCGGCGAGCGTGCCGGTGCTGGTGGCGAGCGGCCGTTTCATCGGCGCCGCCACCGCGCGCACGCGAATTGCCTTGATCTTCATGGTCATCGCCCCTTGAACTGCGGTTTGCGTTTCTCCATGAACGCGCGCCGCCCTTCCTCGTAGTCCTCGCTCTTCGCGCAGCGATCGATCGCCGCGCGCATGCGCTCCTGGTCGGCCAGGCCGGCGGACTTCGCATACTCCTCGAGGATGGTCTTGGAGTTGGCGATGCTGAGCGGCGCGTTCTCGATGAGCGTCGCGATCACGCCCTCCACAAAAGCGTCGAGCTCGGCGTCCGGCGCCACGCGCTGCACCAGCCCCATCGCCAGCGCCTCCGCGGCGGGATAGCGCCGGCCCAGGTACATGATCTCCCTCGCGCGCGCGTGGCCCACCGTCTCCAGCAGCCGCTTGTGGCCCTCGACGTTGTAGGCGATCCCGAGCTTCGCCGCGGGAATGGCGAACTGCGCCGAAGATCCGCAGTAGCGCAGGTCGCAGGCGAGCGCGACTTCGAGGCCGCCGCCCATGCAAAAGCCGTGGATCAACGCCACCGAGGGTTTGCGCGAATCCTGGATCGAATGCAGTACCCGGTCGAGCAACCCGTCGTATTCGCCCACCGCGGCCCGGTGCGCGCGGATCTCCTCGAACTCCGAGATGTCCGCGCCCGCAGCGAAGGCTTCGGTGCCTGCGCCGCGGAACGCGACGCAGCGCACTTGCGCGTCGGCGTCGAAGCGCGCCATCGCCTCGGGAATGCCGCGCCACATGGCATCGTTGATGGCGTTCTTCTTCGCCGGCTGGTCGAACACGACCCAGCCCACGGCGCCGCGCTTTTCCACGGTCAGTTTTCCGGCGCTCATGCCCAGCGCCCGCTTTCCACCTGGTGGAAGAAATCCTCGACGATGCGGTTGAACAGCGCCGGATCTTCGAGGTTGAGCCCGTGGCCGCTGCGCGG
>JAABQT010000243.1 GCA_011391295.1 Betaproteobacteria bacterium | reverse complement strand
CCTGGAGCGGTTCGAGGCGATCAAGGACACGGCCTTTGCGCAGCGCATGCGCGAGCGCCTGCTGCCCAGTGCCGAGGTCCTGGTCGCGCGCCTGACCGAACTGGGCAGGGAGCGGGCGCAGGCGCAGGCGCAGCTCGAGCACTACCGCGGGATCGTGGAGCAACTGCAGGCGAAGCTGCGCGAACAGGGCGATGCATCGGATTTGCTCGCCTGGCTGCAGCGGCGCCTGGCGCCCGCCGCGCAGGCCGCGCAGCCGCTGCTGGCACAGGAGAGTTTTCTGAGGATCATGACCGCGCACGTACAGGTCAAGCCGAGCGGCCGGGAGTTCTTCGTCGACGGCAACGACAGCCTGCTCGAGGCGGCGCTGCGGGCAGGACTGTCGCTCGACTATGGCTGCAGCATCGGCAGCTGCGGCAAATGCAAGGCCAGGATCGTCACGGGCGAGGTGCACAGAACGCGCCATTCCGACTACGCCCTCACCGCGGCCGAGAAGAATGCCGGCGTGGTGCTCATGTGCTGCAACACCGCCTTGACCGACCTGGTGATGGAGGCGCACGAGGCGCACGGCGCGCGCGACATGCCGCTGCAGACCATCGACGCCAGGATCAAATCCGTGAGCCCGCTCGGGGACGACGTGCGGCTGCTGCACCTGCAGACGCCGCGCAGCAACCGGCTGCGCTTTCTGGCCGGCCAGTCGGCGACGCTGTCATTGGCCGACGGCGTCAGCGCAGCCTTGCCCGTCGCGAGCTGCCCCTGCGACGACCGCAACCTGCAGTTCCACATACGGCGGCAGGCCGGCGACGCGTTCGCCGAGCGCGTATTCGGCGGGCTGAAGGGCGTGGACGCGGTGCGCGTCGAGGGACCGCGCGGGGAGTTCGTGCTGGATGAAGCATCGCACCGCCCGCTCATCTTCATCGCCTGCGAATCCGGTTTCGCGCCCGTGAAGAGCCTGATCGAGCACGCCATGGCGCTCGATGCCGCCGAGTCGCTGCACCTTTACTGGATCGCCCGCGGCGCGGGCGGCCACTACCTCGACAACCTGTGCCGCTCCTGGAGCGACGCGCTGGACGACTTCCGCTACCAGCCGATCACCGCGCAGCAGGCCTCGCCGGAGGAACAAGCCATGCAGGCGGCGCTGCGCCAGGTGCTGCAGGACAATCCGCGGCTGGGCGATTGCGACGTCTACGTCGCGGGCCCGGGGTCGTGGGCGAACGCGGCCGAGTTCCAGTTGCTCGAACTCGGGCTGCCGCGCGCGCAGTTGTCGGTCAGTACCCTGGAGGCTTGAGGCGCGGGCCCGCAGTGCGGGCGCATGCCGACTCATGCCCCGGGCAGCGGTCCGGGCTTGCGCCTGTGCTTGCCCATGCCGTGCTCGACCGCGCTCACCGCGGCTTCCACGCGCGAGCGCATGCCGAGCTTGCGCAGGATCGCCTTGACGTGCAGCTTGACGGTGCCGTCGGTGATCTCCAGGGCGCGCGCGATCATCTTGTTGCTCGAGCCGTTGGCGATGCACTCCAGGATCTCCAGCTCGCGCGGCGTGAGCTCGGCGAACGGCGCCGCCGGGCGCCGCGCCGCCCGTTGCGCACCGGCGTCGCCGCGCACCAGGCGCGCCAGGGTGCCGACCAGCTCGCGCGCCACGACGTTGTCGCCCTGCAGCGCAGCCTCGAGCGCGGGCACCAGCTCGTCGGGCTCGATGTCCTTCAGCAGGTAACCCCGCGCGCCGCCGCGCAATGCAGCACCCAGGTCGGCGTCCTCGCGGCTCATGGTGAGCATCACCACCGGCGCGCTGACGCCGCTGGCGCGCAGTTGCTTCAGGGTCTCGATGCCGTTCATGCCGGGCATCTTGACATCGAGCAGGATGAGATCGGCGGACAGCTCGCGCGCGCGCCGCACGCCTTCCTCGCCCGAACCGACCGCAGCCACCACCTGCACGCCGCGGCTTTGCAGCAGCTCCTCGATGCCCTTGCGCACCAGGGCGTGGTCGTCGATCAGCAGCACGCGCATGTCAGCCTCGCACCACGGCGGCAGGCGCGCCGGCCAGCGGCGGCGCGTTGAAGATCAGCACGATGCGCGTGCCCTCGCCCGGCTCGCTCTCGATCACGATCTGCCCCTGCAGCCGCTCGGTGCGCTCGCGCATGATCGCGAGGCCCGCATGCTCGCCCGGCAGGCCCTCGGCGCTGCCGGCCATGCCCAGGCCATCGTCTTCGATCAGCAGCGTGTACAGATCATCCTCGTTGTTGAGCAGGATGCGCACGTTGTGCGCGCCGCTGTGCTTGCGGATGTTGGTGAGCGCCTCCTGCAGGATGTAGAACACCTGGATCTCCTGCGCCGGCGTGAGCGCCAGCGCTGCGCAGTCGTTCTGGAAGTACACCTCGATGCCGGTTTCCCGGCCGAAGCGCTCGACCAGGTTGGCGATCGTCGGCACCAGCCCGGCATCGTCGATCTTCAGGCGGAAGTTGGTCAGCAGGTCGCGCAGATCGGCGTTCGCCTGCGTCATCGCGCGGCGCAGGCGGTTCGCCTCGTACCGGGCGGCGCCGATGTCCTTGCGCTCCAGGGATTCGCCCAGCAGCTTGAGCTGCAGGCGCATGCCGATCAGCGACTGCGCCAGCGAATCGTGCAGCTCGTTGCCGATGATGTTGCGCTCCTCCATGATGGCGAAGCGGCGCGCCTCGCTCTCCAGGCGCGCTTTTTCGATGGCCAGGCCCAGATGGCGCCCCACGCTGATCAGCAGGTCGGGCATGTCCTCGCCCATCGCCGCGAGCGGCCGGTCGAGAAACAGGTTGTAGACCCCGAGGATGCGGTCCTGGTACTGCACCGGGACCACCACGAACTCCGTGCAGTCGCGCTCGAGCATCGGCCGGCCGATGAGCGCGGCGCAAGGCGCGGTGCCGCGCTGGATGCGCAGTCCGCCTTCGCTCGCGGCCCAGCCGCAGGGGCAGCCGCCGGCCGGCATCAGACGGTCGCGCTCGAGCACCTCCGGGGCGAGTCCGCGGCTCGCGATGAGCCGGGTTTGGCCGTCTGCCGTGGCGAGCCGCACGCTCGCTGCGCGCGCGTCCACCAGCTCGATGAACGCGTCGAGAAAACCATCGAGCACCTGCTCCAGGCTTCCCGGCTGGCTCAGGCTGGTGGCGACCTCGTACAGGATGTCGAGCGACTGCGTTTTGCGCGCGAGGCGCACCGCCTGCGACTGCGCGTGCTTCGGGGACGTGGACTCCGACATGC
>JAABQT010000242.1 GCA_011391295.1 Betaproteobacteria bacterium | reverse complement strand
TGCCGTCACCAGTTGCTCGATGATGCGTCGCACGCGACCCATGGCTTCGGCGAGGACTGCTTCGATGCGCTCCATCGGAATGGCATGCTCGCTCTCGCCCCGCCCGGCGGCGAAATTCGCGCTCACCGCGACCGCGGCGTAGTCCAGGCCCAGCTCGCGCGCCAGCGCGGCCTCCGGCATCCCGGTCATGCCGACGACGGCGGCGCCATCGCGCTCCAGGCGATCGATCTCGGCCGCGCTCTCGAGCCGCGGCCCCTGCGTGGCGGCATACACGCCGCCGTCGATGATGGGCTCCCCGCACTCCCGCGCCGCGGCAAGGATGCGCAGGCGCAGGGCCGGCGTGTACGGCTCGGTGAAATCGATGTGGGTGACCGGCGCTCCGGCGCCCTCGAAGTAGGTGCAGCGCCGTCCCCAGGTGTAGTCGATGATCTGGTCGGGCACCAGCAGCACGCCCGGCCCCAGGTCGCTGCGGATGCCGCCCACGGAAGCGACCGACACCACGCCCTCGACCTGCTGCTCCTTCAGCGCCCACAGATTGGCACGGTAATTGACTTCGTGCGGCGGCACCGTGTGGCCGTAGCCATGGCGCGCAAGGAACACCAGGGTCTTGCCGCGGATGCGACCGAACGTCAGCGCCCCCGAGGGCTCGCCGTACGGCGTACGCACCACTTTGCGTTGCGTGACTTCGAGGGTTGCGAGCTGCGACAGGCCGCTGCCGCCGATGACTGCGAACATCAGGGTTCCTTGATGGCGCGGATCTCCGGCAGGTTGCGCCAGAAGCCCTTGGCATCCATGCCGAAGCCGAACACAAAACGATCAGGAATGCGCAGGCCGACGAAATCGGCGGCGATCGGCTTTTCACTGCCGAGCGTTTTTTCCACCAACACGGCGCATAGCACCTGCTGCGCACCCTGCGTCAGCAGCTGGTTGCAGATCGCGTGCAGCGTTTCGCCGCCATCCAGGATGTCGTCGAGAACCAGGACCGTGCGGCCGCGCACGCCTTCCGGGGGATGCACGCGCCAGGCGATGCCGCCGCCGGTGGTCGCAGAACCGTAGCGCGTGGCGTGCACGTAATCGAGATCGAGCGGGAATCGCAGCCGCGGCAGCAGCTGCCCGGCGAATACCACCGCTCCGCTCATCACCACCAGTACCAGCGGATAGCTGCCGCGCAGGCGCGCACTGATCTCGCCGGCAAGCCGTGCCATCGCGCCCTGGATCGCGACCTCGTCGCACACCAGGTCGGAGTTCTCCAGGAACGCCCGGGCGCGGTCCAGGTCAGGCATCGCGCCGCCCGGCGAGAAAGCGCGCGAACGCCGCGCCGACTTCGCAATGCTTCAGCCCCAACTCGACGGTGGCCTGCAGATAGCCCAGCTTGGTGCCGCAATCGTAGCGCTTGCCGCTGAAGCGGTACGCCAGGACGCGTTCCTCCGCCAGCAGCGCGGAGATCGCGTCGGTCAGCTGGATTTCTCCGCCGCTGCCCGGTGTTACGGTCGCCAGCTTGTCGAACACGCGCGGCGTCAGCACGTAGCGCCCGACTACGGCGAGGGTCGAGGGCGCCACGTCGGGCTTCGGTTTCTCGATGATCGCCCGGATCGCGCTCAATCCGGCGCCGGGACGCTCCGGACTGACGATGCCATAGCTGGCCGTGTTCTCGCGGGGGATCTCCTCGACGCCGAGGATCGAACTGCCTTCGACGGCGAAGTGCTGCGCCATCTGCGCGATCACCGGCGGCTGTGCGTCGATCAGGTCGTCGGCCAGCAGCACGGCAAAGGGCTCCTCGCCGACCACCGGCCGGGCGCACAGCACGGCGTGGCCCAGCCCCAGCGGCTCGGGCTGGCGGATGTAGATGCAACGGCAATTCGGCGGCAGAACGCCTTGCACCACAGCGAGCAGCTCGCGCTTGCCCTTCGCCTCCAGTTCGGATTCGATCTCGTAGGCCTTGTCGAAGTGGTCCTCGATGGCGCGCTTGTGCCGCCCGGTGATGAAGATCAGGTCGGTGATTCCCGCCGCCGCCGCCTCCTCCACCGCGTACTGGATCAGCGGCTTGTCGACGATCGGCATCATCTCCTTCGGGCTCGCCTTGGTGGCGGGCAGGAAGCGGCTGCCGAAGCCGGCGACCGGGAACACAGCTTTGCGCAAGGGGCGTGGCATCGGTGTCAGGGTTTTCGCAGGAAATTCTTCAGGCCGGCCTCGTCGAGCACCTGAACGCCCAATCGCGTCGCGCGTGCCAGTTTGCTGCCGGCCTCGGCGCCCGCAACGACGTAGTCGGTGCTCCTCGACACCGAACCGGCGACCTTGTGGCCCCTGGACTCTATCAGCGATTTCGCCTCCTCGCGCGTCATGCCTGCGAGCGTGCCGGTGAGCACGAACGTCTTGGCCTCGCGGCTGGGCGCTGCCGGCGTCTCGGCCCGCACGCGCACGCCATTCTTCCGGCCCGTCAGTCGCTGGATCACGGCGCGATTGTGGGGTTCGAGCAGGAACTGGCGCACGCTCTCCATGATCTCGGGGCCCACGCCCTCGAGCGGTACCGGCGCCGGCGCTTGTGCACGCCGCTTGCGCTTCGCGTTCTCCTTGCGGATCGTTTCCTTTTCACCCGCGATCTCCTCCCACCGCGCGCCCAGGAAGGCGTGCAGCGATCCGAAATGACGCGCCAGCACCTTCGCCACCTCTTCGCCGACGCCGGGAATGCCGAGCGCGAACACGAACCGCGCCAATGTCGCGTTGCGCGATGCATCGATGCTGGCCATGACGTTGCGCGCCGATTTTTCACCCATGCGCTCAAGCGCTGCCAGTTGCCCCAGCTCGAGCGTGTACAGGTCGGCCGGGCTCTGCACCAGCCCCATCTCGACCAACTGCTCGGCAAGCTTGTCGCCCAGGCCCTCGATGTCCATCGCGCGGCGCCCCTTGAAATGCAGCAGCGCCTGAATGCGCTGCGCACGGCAATACAGCCCGCCGGTGCAACGCGTGGCTGCTTCGCCCGGCACCCGCACCACCGGCGCGTCGCACTCCGGGCAGCGCTCGGGCATGCGGAATTCCGCTGCGCCGGGCGGGCGCAGATCCAGCCGCACCGACACCACCTCGGGAATGACGTCGCCCGCGCGCCGTACCACCACCGTATCGCCAACGCGTACGTCTTTGCGGCGCAGCTCGTCCTCGTTGTGCAGGGTGGCGTTGGTCACGGTGACCCCGCCCACAAACACCGGTTTGAGGCGCGCCACGGGCGTCAGCGCGCCGGTGC
>JAABQT010000241.1 GCA_011391295.1 Betaproteobacteria bacterium | reverse complement strand
TCAACCCCGGGTTGTCGTTGCGCAGGTGTTTGGAGGTGTCGAAGTGATAGGAGTAAATGCCGGGACTGATCCAGACCTGGAGCGGGAATTCCTTCGCTACCTCTTCCGCGTGTGCACCAACGGGCATGAGGGCGGCAAACAACAGCAAGCAACCGCACCAGCAAGTGCGCGGGCGACTTGTCGTGAACCCAGTTGATGCCGGCATGTTCTTGTTCTGCGCATGGCCTGTGTATGCCGCGGGCAGCTTAGCGCACGGCGCTGGCCAAGCGAAGCCATGGGTGGCGGCCCTGGCGCTGGCCGTCGCTCGAATCCCTGCTCTTGGCTGCGGATTCAACCGACCAACCGCTTACGAACCGAAGCGCTCATTCGCACCCACTCGATCTGCGACAAAATAGCGGCCACGGGACAGGGGAGGCAGGCATGGCCGTGTTACGCATCGCCAGGATGGGCAACCCGGTGCTCGCGCAGGTTGCGGCGCCGGTCGCGGACCCGGGCGCGCCGGAAATCCGGCGCCTCGCCGCCGACATGATCGAGACGCTCGAGGACATCGGCGCGAGCGGCCTCGCCGCGCCGCAGGTGTTCGAGAGCAGGCGCGTGGTGCTCTACCGCATGATCGCCGCGCGCATTCCCAAGGGCTCGGGAATCGAGCCGCGGCCCTGGACGGTGATGGTCAACCCGGTGATCACCCCCAAGTCCGGGGACAAGACGCCGGTGTGGGAGCGCTGCCTGTCGATTCCGGGGCTGCACGGCAAGGTGCCGCGCCATGCGCGCATCGCGATCAGTTACCAGACGCTCGAGGGCGGGACGGTGTCCCATGACGCACACGGTTCGTGGGCCGCGCTGCTGCAGCACGAATGCGACCACCTCGACGGCATCGTCTACCCGATGCGCATGACGGACCTCGGGCTGCTCGCCTACAACGACGAGCCCGGGCAACTCGCGCGCGAGGTCGCGGTTGACCCGAACGGCATCGATCCCCTGTTCGTCGATCTGGTGGCGCGCTGGCCGGGACGCGGCCGCTGGTTCGGCTAGGCGGCTCGCACTGCTGACATTGCCGCTCAGCGGCGCGCCTGTTGCACCAGTTGCTCGAGCGCCTCGTAGGGTTGCGCGCCGACCACGCCGTTGTTGCCGATGACGAAGGTGGGCACGCCGGTGACGCCGTACTGGCGCGATTTCGCCCAATCGGCGTCGATTGCCGCCTCGTGGGTTCGTTGTTCGAGTACCTCGCGCGCGCCGGCGGCGGGCAGTCCCGCCGCCGCGGCGATTTCGACCAGCGTTTGCACGTCGCCGATGTTGCGTCCATCGACGAAGTAGGCCCGGAACAGGGCGTCGTGGATGGCTTCGCCGCCCGGCTGCGTGTCGGCCCATGCGCCCAGCTCCTGCGCCAGGCGGCTGTTGTAGGTCATGCTGCGATTTCCGTAGGGCAGGCCCTCGGCCTGCATGCGGGCGCGCATCTGTGCCTGCATCTTCGGGATGTCGTAGCCGCGCCCGGCGAACATTTCCTCAAGGGTGCGCCCAGCCTGCGGCGTGTCCGGGTGCAGCGGGAAGTGCACCCACTTCACCTGCACGCCGTGTTCCTTCCTGAGCCGCTCAATACGCACGGTACTGAGATAACACCAGGGTCAGACGTAATCGGAGAATATTTCCAGTATCAGGGGTTCGTTCATGCTCGCTATTTTCTCTGCGCCGCCAGTTCGTCGAATTGTCACGCGCGCACAACGATACGCCTCGCCAGTCCCTGCGGCAATCATATTGCTGCGCGAGTTCGATATGCCGACACGCAGCGGTAGCCTGTCGCTGGACGCGAAAAGCGTATCCTGATGCTGCGAATGAAAGACGCACCAGTGAGGCAGGATCAGATTGCGTGGCGGCCCGACGCGGCGATGGTCGAGGCCTCCAATCTGCGCGCATTCATGCGCTTCGCGAAGGTCGCGGACTACGCCGAGCTCGAGCGGCGCGCCGATGCCGACCCCGCGTGGTTCCACGACGTGCTGATGCAGCACGTCGATTTCCGCTTCGACCGGCCGTACGCAACGGTGCTCGACGAGGCGCAGGGCGCGCCCTGGGCGCGCTGGTGCGTCGGCGGCACGACCAACGTCGTGCTGAATGCGCTGGATCGCTGGCGCGGCACGCCGACCTACGAGCGCACCGCGCTCGACTGGATCGGCGAGCGCGGCGAGCGGCGCAGCTTCACTTATCGCGAGCTCGACCGCGAGGTCTGCCGCTGCGCCGAAGGGCTGCGCGCGCTCGGCCTCGAGCGCGGCGACGTGGTCGCGACCTACCTGCCGAACGTGCCCGAGGCAGCGGTGGCGATGCTCGCCATCCCGAAGATCGGCGCGATCGCGATGCCCCTGTTCTCGGGCTTCGGTGCCGAGGCGATCGCCTCGCGCGTCGGCATCGCGGGCGCGAAGGCGCTCGTCGCCACCGACGGCGCGCTGCGCCGCGGCCGCCCGGCCGATACCAAGGCGATCGTCGACCAGGCCGTGGCGCAGGCACCGTCGATCCGGCATGTGATCGTCGTGCGCCATACCGGCGCGCCGGTGGCGTGGCGCGAAGGCCGCGACCACTGGTGGCACGAGCTGCTCGAAGGGCGCGCCGGGGAATCGCCGACCGAGGAGATGCAAGCCGACGCGCCGTTTCTGCTGGTGTTCACCTCGGGCACGGCCGGCAAGCCCAAGGGCGTGGTGCACACGCACTGCGGCTTTCCGATGAAGTGCGTCATCGATCTCGGGCTGATGCAGGACTACAAGCCCGATGACGTTCTTCTTTGGATGTCGGACATGGGCTGGGTGGTGGGGCCGCTCCTGGTGTACGGGGTGCCGGTGATGGGCGGGCGCTACATCCTGGTCGAAGGCGCGCCGAACTATCCGGATGCGGAGCGCATGTGGCGGCTGTGCGCGGAGCACCGGGTGAGCTACCTCGGCATCGCGCCGACGACGGTGCGCAGCTTCATGGCGCAGGACAGCGACCCCGGGTCAAACCATGACCTCGGGGCGTTGCGCATCGTGATTTCGAGCGGCGAACCCTGGACCGAGGACGCCTGGTGGTGGCTGTTCGAGCGCGTGTGCAGGCGCCGCGTGCCGATCCTCAATTTTTCCGGCGGCACGGAAATGATCGGCATCCTCATGACCACGGTCATCGAGCCGATCAAGCCCTGCGGCTTCAATGCCGCGGTGCCGGGGATCGGCGCCGACGTGGTGGACGAGCACGGCGCCACGGTGGCGCCGGGCACGGTGGGCGAGCT
>JAABQT010000240.1 GCA_011391295.1 Betaproteobacteria bacterium | reverse complement strand
GGCGGCCGCTCCATCGTGGCCAGCGCTTTCGACGGCCGCGAGCTCGGGGCCCTGCTCGCCACGCTGCGCCCGCCGCTGCCCGAGCTCACCGTGTTCGGCGTGATGATCGGCTCAGGCGCTGAGTTGGTTCATTTCATGCGCTGGTCAAAGTCGCTCGCCTCGGCGGCTTTCGTCGCGCGGCGCCTGCTCGGCCATGGCTGCGCGCGCCTGTTCCACGGCCGCGGCGTGCGCCTGACCAACGGCAACGCGCTTGCCGGGCGGCTGCTGAAGTCGGCCGTGGATGCAGGGGTTGTGCTTTGGAATGGCTCTTCGGTTGAAAGCCTAGTCCGGGAAGGAAATGTCGTCCGGGGAGCCCACCTGAAGAAAGACGGCGAACCCATTCAAGTCCGGGCCCGCAAAGGCGTGGTCCTGGCCTGCGGCGGCTTTCCGCAGGATGCGGCGCGCAGGCAGCGCCTGTTCGCGCACGCGGATCACTACTCGCCCGCGCCGCCGGGCAATACCGGCGACGGGCTGCGCATTGCCCAGGGCGCGGGCGCGCGCATCGACGAAACCCTGCCCAATGCGGCGGCCTGGGTGCCGGTATCTCAGGTGCCGCGCCCAGACGGTTCGTTCGGCCTGTTCCCGCACTTCATCGACCGCGCCAAGCCGGGCGTAATCGCGGTCACGCCCAAGGGGCGGCGCTTCGTCAACGAAGGCAACTCGTACCACGACTTCGTGCAGGCGCTGCTCGCGCTGGGCGAGACCTCGGCTTGGCTGATCACCGACCACCGCGCGATCCGCGCCTACGGCCTGGGCTTCGTCAAGCCCTGGCCGCTGCCGCTGGGCTCGCATTTGCAATCTGGGTATTTGATTTCAGGGACCAGTTTCAAGGATCTTGCCGCGAAAATGAAAATCAATGAGCTTGAACTTGAAAAGACATTGATTCGTTTCAATGAAAACGCGAGATCCGGTTCCGATCCCGATTTCGGCAAGGGCGGCACGGCGTACAACCGCTTCTACGGCGATACCGAAATCAAGCCCAACCCCTGCGTCGCGCCCATCGTCGCGGCGCCGTTCTACGCGGTGAAGGTCGTCGTCGGCGACCTCGGCACCTACGCCGGCATCGCCACCAACGGCAACGCGCAGGTGCTGGACGAGAACAAGCGGCCGATTCCGGGGCTGTATGCCGCGGGCAACGATGCGCTTTCCATCATGGGCGGCAATTACCCCGGGCCCGGCATCACGCTCGGGCCGGCCATGACCTTCGGCTGGATCGCCGGGCGGCACCTGGCCGGCATCGCCGGCTAGCCGCTATTCCGGTTTCGCCGCGCTCGCGGCGAGATCCCGCACCGAGACGCCGCGCAGCGCCGCTTCGGCCGCATCGTCGCTGCGCCGAAGCAGCTGGTCGATCGCCTCCGATCCGGCGAGCGATTGCGGATTGAGGAAGCGGTTCTCGCCCGAGGCGCGTACCGCGTCCAGCAAAGCCTTGACGCTCAATTCCGCGAGGTCGCGCGCCGGCAGCCAGCCCACCGGCTCGGTCCCGGTGGGCGCGAGGATGCCGCCCGCGTGCAGTGCCGCCAGCACGGCATCGACCGCGCGCATCGGCGCGTGCAGGGATTGCGCCAGCGCATCGGCGCTCAAAGGCGCCTCGCCTTCGAGATGGCGCCGGGCGATGCGGCCCATGATCACGAGCGCGAGCCGCTCGCGCATCCGGTTGGAGAGCTGCGGCTCGCCGCCCTGCGCCACCAGGTATTCCGGGTGCTGCGCGTAGAAGGCGACATTGGCGCCGAACAGCAGGATCAGCCAGCTCAGGTAGAGCCACAGCATGAACAGGATCAGGATCGCGAAGCTGGAATAGATCGCCGCGTAGTTGGTGGACGACGCGGCGAAAAGCGCGAAGGCCCAGCCCGCGGATTGCCACAGGATGCCGCCCGCCACGCCGCCGGCGAGCGCCGGCCCCAGTCGCACCCGCGTATTGGGCATGAAGGTGTAGACGAAGGTGAAGGCGCCGATGACGAGCAGGTAGGGCACCACGCGGCCCGCGTGCACCGCCAGCCAGCTGATCCCCTCGACCTCCATCGCCTCGCGCACCAGGCCCAGGCTCGCCACGCCCGCGGTGATGCCGATCGCCGAGAACACCAGCAAGGGGCCGACCAGCAGCGCCGAGAGGTAGCGGCTGAAGCGCTCGCCGATGCCGCGCGAGCGGCTGACGTGCCAGATGAAGTTGAACGCCTCCTCGATTTTCTGCACCAGCGATACCGCGGTGTACAGCAGCAGCGCCAGGCCCACGGATCCCAGCACGCCGACGTTCACGTTCTCGATGAACTGCACGATGCGCGCCGTGATTTCGACCCCCTTCTCGCCCAGCGGCGCGAGGAAATTGAGCAGCATCGGGCGGATCTGGTTGTAGACCCCGAAGGCCTTGAGGACCGAGAAGCTGAGCGCCAGCAGCGGCACGATCGACAGCAGCGTGGTGTACACCAGCCCCATGGCGCGCAGCGTGAGCTGGCCTTGCGCGAGGTCGCGCGCCAGGACGATGGCGATCTGCAGGAAACGAAACAGCCATGCCCGCGCGCGCGGCAGCGGCTCGGCCGGGATGCGCCAAAGCGCATCGTCGAGCCAGGCGCGGATCGCGGCGAATTGGCGGACCATCGCCCGAGTCTATCAACCTGCCCGCCGGTCGGCACTGCGCTGGAGCGCAAGGGTAGGATGGCGGGGTGAAGATCGCCATCCTCGACGACTACTTCGATACGCTGCGCACGCTTGCGTGCTTTGCCAAGCTGGCGGGCCACGAGGTCAGGGTGTGGAACGACCACGTGCAGGACACCGGCGCGCTCGCCTCGCGCCTGCAGGATGCGGAGGCGCTGGTGCTGATCCGCGAGCGCACGCAGATCCGCGCGCCGCTCCTGGAGAAGCTGCCGAAGCTGCGCCTCATCAGCCAGCGCAGCGTCTATCCGCACATCGACATCGAGGCTTGCACGCGCCTGGGCATCGTCGTCTCCTCCAACATGCACGCGGGCACGCCCTCGTACGCGGCGGCCGAACTCACCTGGGGACTCGTGCTCGCCGCCATGCGGCGCATCCCGCAGGAGGCGGCTGCGCTCAAGGCCGGCACCTGGCAGACCGGCGTCTGGAACGGGCTGCGCGGCAAGACGCTCGGCATCTATGGCTACGGCCGCATCGGCGCCGTCGTGGCGGGCTACGGCAAGGCCTTCGGCATGCAGGTGCGCGTGTGGGCGCGCGAAGCCTCGCTCGCGCGGGCACGCAGCGACGGCTATG
>JAABQT010000239.1 GCA_011391295.1 Betaproteobacteria bacterium | reverse complement strand
CTCGCCCAGAATCCGCCGCCGCAGAACGCGGCGAGCGCGAGCCCCATGCGCGGCTGTCCGCCGCCGCCGACATAAAGCGTCCCGGAGCCGCAGCCGCCGGCGAGCTGCATGCCGATGCCGAACAGGAACGCGCCGAGCACGACCGGGACGCCCGCAGGCGCGATCGCGCCGACGACCTCGCGCCCGAAGAGGGTGCCTTGCGCGAGCGCCGGCGCGAACAGCAGCGTCGCCACGGCGAGCATGAGCAGCTGCGCGCGCACTGCGCGCGTGCTGCGCCGCTCGATGAGCGCGCGGTACGCCGAGGCGAAACCGAACGCCGCGTGGTAGAGCGTCAGCCCGATGGTCAGACCGAGCGCGAGGAGCGCGACCATGCGCGCGCCCTGCGCGAGCGTCCCGGCGGCGAGTGCCAGCGCGAGCGCCGCGGCGAGCGCAAGAACCCCGGGCTGCGGCGCTGCTGCGGCGGTCGCGCTAGCCGCCTGCGGCATCGTTCACGATGCGCGCGAGGATCGCATCCAGCTCGCGCGCGATCCGCGCGACTTCGGGATGACGGTACGGGGCGAACACGCCGCTCGGGGCGCGATAGTGCAGGCTCGCCGTTCCGTCGGCGTTCTCCGTGACGTAGATGCGCAGCGGCGCCTCGATGCCGGCGGGCACGCTCGCCGCGAGCAGGCGCACCGCGAGGTCGTTGCGAAACACCATCACCACGGCGTTGCCGGGAATCTTCACGCCCCGGGCTGCCGCGCCGCGCGAGGCGCTCGCCATCGCGACCACGCCGAGGCCGTGCTTTGCCGTGGCTCGCTCCACCCGCTCGAGGAGCGCATCGAAGCGGTGCGGCGTCTTCAAGCTGCTCGTGTCGCCGCCGATCGCGGGTCCGGCGCAGGCGGCCGAGAGCGCCGCGGCGAACGCGAGCAGGAGCCTGCGCATGGTCGAGCCGTTCAGCGCACGACCAGCTTGTAGTCGGGCGTCGGATTGAGCGGGCACGAATAGACGTAGTTCCCGGGCTTCAGCTCGATCTCGTAGTCCTGCGTCCTGCCGGTGGTCAGGCCGCCGCCGGAGACGCTCGGCAGCCGCGCGCGATCGATGAGCGAGTCACCGCGCAGCCAGAAGCCGAGCTTGTACGGCACGTTCTTGTTGGCGACGCGGAACACGTACTTGCCGGGCGCGAGCTGCAGCGGCGTCGCCTCGGCGAGACGCTGCTTGGCGCTCTGGGCGTTGATCGCCTCGCAATCGGCGGCCCGCGAAGACTTGAATCCGCGGTCCTTCCGGCCCTCGCTTTCCAGGAACTGGCAGGGGACCTGCGTAAGATCGATGACTTTCGCCTGCGCCGCCGCGGGACCGGCGAACGCCGCGAGCGCCAGGGCAAGGGCAGCGCCTGCAAATGCGGTCTTCATGATGCGCTCCTCAATCGACATTGGGGGGTGAGGTCAAGCACGGCGATCGTGTCGTCCACCGAGATCGGCAAGTACGACAGGGTCTCGATATCGCGGCGCTCCAGCACGTCCTCGCCCGGCAGGCGGGCGCGCCAGGCGGCGATCACGCGGTCGCGCTCTACGAGCAGCGCCTCGATGTGCGGGCGGTAAAGGACGAACATCGCGCTCAGCCAGCGATTCACGGGCCACGACGGGTACGCATGGTCCACCCGAAACCCGTCGAGCATGGCGATCGTGTCGCGCGCCGCGTACCAGGTATCCCCGGCGACCCAGCGGTTGGGCGCGAAAAGGCCGATCGGCTCGCCGTCGGCGTCCATCGAGATTCCGATCAGGTGGGCGAGCGCTTTGTCGCCGTCGGGCCAGGGCTCCGCGTGCGGCCAGGCGAGCGGCGCGATTCCCGGCGGCATCCCGGCTCGGCGCATGAAGGTGTGGAAATGGCCGTGCTCGCCCGCCCGATGCGCATGGTAGTAGTACTGCGCGTGCGTTTCCGCGTCGTAGACATCATTCGCCGGGTAGTGGTTGTTCTCGTAGAACGTGCCCTGGCCGCGGAGCACCTCGCCGACGATATTGAGCCCGCCCTTGGTGAGCACGCGCTGGCACTCAAGGATCTCCCGCGCGGCGGCGTGCATCGCCTTGAGCTGCGCTCGTGGAAGCGCAGCGAGATCGGGCGCGGCAATGGGCTCGGACCAGGCGCCGTCGGGCGGCGCGGCAGCCGCCGGCGCCTCACCCGGACTGCGCCCGGTCACTGCGTGCATCTGCACGGTTTCGCTATTTCCTCTTCGCCGCGCAGGGATTGGCGGCGCAGGGATTCCTTGCCGCGCAAGGGTTTGCCGCTGCGCAGGGGTTTTTCGCCGCGCACGGGTTCTTCGCCTTCTTCTTTGCCGCGCAGGGGTTTTTCGCCGCGCACGGGTTCTTCGCCGCACAGGGGTTCTTCTGCGCGAGATGCATGCGCGGGCGCGCGGCGCAGGGATTGCACGGGCTCGCGGATGCGAGCGGAGCACCGAGCATCAGCCCGGAAGACATGATGCCCGCGACGGCGGGGCGGAATTTCAGGTTCATGCGATCTCCTCGATCTGGAAGCATAGGCGCCGATTTGCGTCCGGGCCGGCACCTTTCCCGGGATTCACGCGCTGCAATGCGTGGCCTATTTCCTGGTTGCGGCGCAGGGATTCTTCGCCGCGCAGGGATTCTTCGCCGCGCAGGGGTTCTTCGCCGCGCAGGGGTTCTTCGCGGCGCAAGGGTTTGCCGCGGCCCCGAGCGTGACCGGCTTCATCTTCATCATCGTGCCGTTGCCGAACACGTAGTCGTTCGCCTTGGCCGACTGGTGGCATAAGGCGCAGAACTGCGTGCTCATGCCGGCTTTGCCGCTGCCGGTCATCTGCACCATGCCCTTCGGGTCGAGGACCGCGTAGTGCCAGTCGGCGCTGGCGGCGTCGTAGCCTTTCCTGCGCTTCTCCATCACGTACACATTGCCCCGGGCGCCGGGCTTGCCGCCCTGGTCTTCGAATGCCTCTTTGACCAGTACCGAGCCGGCGGCGAAGGGAAACTTTCCGGCCATCGCCGCGCCCTCGGCCTTCCGGTTGACGTAGGTATAAACGAGCGTGCCGCCGTGCGTCGCGCTCGCCACCGGCTTGTCGTTTACTTTCTTCCAGCGCTTGTACTGCTTGAACGCAACTTCGGCCGCCTTGTCCTTCATTCCGTCCGAACCCTTCGCCGCGCAGGGGTTCTTCGCAGCACATGGGTTCTTCGCCGCGCAGGGGTTCTTTGCAGCGCAGGGGTTCCTGGCGGCGCACGGATTTCTCTTCGCGGCGCAGGGATTCTGGGCCAGCTGC
>JAABQT010000238.1 GCA_011391295.1 Betaproteobacteria bacterium | reverse complement strand
CGTCTCCACGGTCAAGTCGCGCGCGCTGCCCGAGATCGCCGACGGCCTGAAGCCGGTGCAGCGCCGCATCCTCTATGCCATGGGCGATGCCGGCACCGCGGGTTTTGCCAAATGCGCGCGCTACGTCGGCGAGGTGCTCGGCAAGTATCACCCGCACGGCGACTCCTCCACCTACGAGGCGCTGGTGCACCTCGCGCAGCCCTTCTCCATGCGCTACCCGCTGATCGACGGGCAGGGCAATTTCGGCTCGCGCGATGGCGACTCGGCCGCGGCCTACCGGTACACCGAGGCCAGGCTTTCACGCTACGCCGAGCTGATGCTCGCCGAGATCGGCGAGGGCACGGTGGATTTCGCCAGGAACTACGACGGCAAGTTCGAGGAGCCGGCGCTCCTGCCCGCGCGCCTGCCCTTCGGCCTGCTGAACGGCTCGTTCGGCATCCCGGTGGGTTTTTCCACGCGCATTCCTTCGCATAATCTGAAGGAAGTCGCGGCCGCCGCGGCGCACGTCATCCGGCACGCGCGCGCCAGGCTCGACGACGTGCTGGAGCTCCTGCCGGGGCCGGACTTTCCCGGCGGCGCGCAACTCATCTCGAGCGCCGAGGAAATCCGCCAGGCCTACGAGTCGGGCCGTGGCTCGATCGCATTGCGCGCGCGCTGGAGCGTGGAGCCGCTGGCGCGCGGCCAGTGGCGCATCGTGGTCTGCGAGCTGCCGCACGGCGTGTCCTGCCGCCAGGTGCTGGAAGAAATCGAGGCGCTGGCCAATCCGCGGCCCTCCACCGGCAAGAAGGAAGTCAACCAGGAGCAAAAGCGCCTCAAGCAATTCGTGCTCGACCAGGTCGAGACGGTGCGCGATGAATCCGACCGCAAGGCGAAGCTGCGCCTGGTGATCGAGCCGCGCAGCTCGCGCCAGAACGCCGAGGAGACCATGGCGGCGCTGATGGTCCACACCAGCCTGGAGACGCGCTATGCGCTGAACATGACCTGGCTCGGCCTGGACGGCCTGCCGGAAACCAAGGGCATCGTCGACATCCTGCGCGAGTGGGGCGAGTGGCGCGTCAACACCGTGCGACGGCGCACGCAGCACCGTCTGGACAAATGCGAGGCGCGCCTGCACATCGTGCTCGGGCGGCTGCTCGCCTTCGTGCGCATCGACGAGATCATCAAGCTGATCCGCGCCGCCGAGGACCAGGGCGACGCCAAGGCGAAGATGCAGGCGAAGTGGAAGTTCACCGAGCGCCAGGCCGAGGACATCGTCAACATCCGCCTCGGCCAGCTCACCCGGCTGGACGGCGTGAAGCTGAACGAAGAAAGGAAAACGCTCGAGGCGGATCGCGAGGACCTGAAGGACATCCTCGGCGACGACAAGGCGCTCAGGAAGCTGGTGGTGAAGGAGCTGGAGGAGGACGCGAAGAAGTACGGCGATGCGCGCCGCACGCTGATCAAGCCCGCGGAGCGCGCCCAGGTCGAGCATACCGTGCTCGAGGAGCCGCTCACGGTGATCGTGTCGCAAAAGGGCTGGATCCGCGCGCGCACCGGCCACAACCTCGAGCTCGCCTCGCTCGCCTTCAAGGACGGCGACGGCCTGCTGCAGGCCCTGGAATGCAAGACCACCGACCCGGTGATCGCGCTCACCGAGTCGGGCAAGAGCTACACGCTGGATGCCGCGGCGCTGCCCATCGGGCGCGGGGACGGTGCGCCGGTGAATACGCTGGTCAATTCCTCTTCCGACGATATCGTGTGGATCGGGTGCGGCGATCCCCAGCGGCAATTGCTGATGAACAGCTCGGCGGGACTGGGCTTCGTCTGCAAGCTCGGCGACCTGGTGTCGAAGACCCGGCAGGGCAAGGACTTCATGAGCGTGGGGGAGGGCGCGCGCGCGCAGGCGCCGGCGACGCTGACCGGGGGCAAGTTCGTCGCGGTGCTGTCCTCCGACGCGCGGCTGCTGCTGTTCCCGCTCGACGAAGTGCCAGTGCGCGCCAACGGCGGGGTCGGCGTGCAGTTGATCGCGCTGCCCGCGGGGATCACCCTGGCGAGCGCGGCGCCAAGCGACGGCAAGTCGCTTGCGGTCTCGGGCATCCGGCGCAAGAACCGCGCGACGCTGACGCTGAATGCGCAGCAGCTCGGCGCGCACATGGGCAGGCGGGCGCAGCGCGGCAAGCTCTGCGACGCGAGCCTGAGGCCGGATCGCATTGATCCCTGAGCCGCTGCGTCCGGCGCGCGCGCCTGCGGCGATCCTCGCCCTCACTGCGCTCGCGGTGTGGGTCGGCCCATCGCTGCCGACCTCGCTCGAGGGTCTCAGGGTCCTCGGTCCCTACGCGGTGCTCGCGCTCGGCGCGGCCTTTGCGCTGCGCTTCAACCGCGGCCGCGCGCTGATCATCCTGAGCTCGCTGCTCGCCGCCTACGCCGGCTACCACTACGCGCAGGGCCTGGGCGGCTTCGCCGAGAAGGCCGTGTATACGGCGCTGGTGGTGCTGGTGCCGCTGAACGCGCTGGTGGCCATGGCGTTTCCCGAGCGCGGCGTGTTCTATCACGGCAGTTACCGCTGGGTCGTGCTGCTGGCGGTCGAAGCCGTCCTCATCCTGTGGATCGCGGCCGCGGGGCGCAGTGAGTTCTCCGGCCTCGCCTGGCAGGGGCTGCTGCAGCACTGGCTGTTCCGTTCCCCGCCCACGCCGCTCGCCGCCCGCCTGGTGTTCGCCGCGGCCTTCGTCGCCGCCGTGTGGCGCGCCTGGCCCAAGCACACGCCGCTCGACATCGGCCTGGCCGCGGCGCTGCTGGCATTTTTCATCGCCGCGGAGTGGGCTGGCGCGCCGCCGGTGTTCGGCGCCTTTCTCT
The DNA here is from genome assembly GCA_011391295.1 of Betaproteobacteria bacterium. GTDB lineage: Bacteria > Pseudomonadota > Gammaproteobacteria > Burkholderiales > SG8-39 > JAABQT01. Next base: position 434 of record JAABQT010000238.1, on the reverse strand, counting down.
CGGCGGCGGGCGCGGTGGTGCTGGTGGCGTTCGTCCAGGAGTCGCACCGGCTCGCCTTCAGGGACGAGCTCACCGGCCTGCCCGGGCGGCGCGCACTGGAAGAGCAGCTGCGCGCCCTCGGCCCGCACTACACCCTCGCCATGGTGGACGTGGACCACTTCAAGAAATTCAACGACACGCACGGGCACGACATCGGCGACCAGGTGCTCAAGCTGGTCGCCGCACGCCTCGCCGAAGTGGGCGGCGGCGGCAGCGCCTTTCGCTATGGCGGCGAGGAGTTCAGCGTGCTGTTTCCCGGCAAGGGCCTGCAGGAGGCGCTGAAGTTCCTCGAGCACTCGCGCGCCTCGATCGAGCGCTACAAGATGGCAGTGCGGGGCGAGGAACGCCCGCGCCAGAACGAGGCGGGCATCCGCCGCCGCAGCGACGGCGTGCCG
>JAABQT010000023.1 GCA_011391295.1 Betaproteobacteria bacterium | reverse complement strand
GATTCGTCGTTCGGCGGCGTGGGTGGCCACCCGGCGAACGTGGAGTACGGCGGGGGCCACACCGGCAACGCGTGCACCGAGGACCTGGTGAACCTGTTCGAGTCCATGGGCATCGGCACCGGGATCGACCTGGACGGGTTGCTCGCCACGGCCGAATACTGCGAGAAGGTGCTTGGCCGCGCGCTCCACGGCCGGGTGACCAGAAGCGGATTGAATCGGCTGGCGCGCGGTTGAAGCGCGCCCGGCCTCAGCCCTGCGAGCCCAGCGTGAAGTAGAAGCTCGCCCCGGCGCCCGGCGCCGACTCGGCCCACACGCGGCCCTGGTGCCGCGCAACGATCCGCTGCACGCTGGCAAGGCCGATGCCCATGCCCTGGAAATCCTGCTCCGCATGCAGCCGCTGGAAGGGCTCGAACAGCCGTGCCGCATGCGCCATGTCGAAACCGACGCCGTTGTCGCGCACGAAAAACACCCGCTCGCCTTCGCGCTCCCCGGCGCCGAACCCGATCTCGGCCAGTTCGCGCCCGGCAGTGTATTTCCACGCGTTGCCGACGAGGTTCTGCAGGACGCTGCGCAACAGCACCGGATCGGCGCGCGCGTGCAGCCCGGGCTCGACCTCGACACGCACGCGACGCGCGGGCTCCGTGCGCCGCAATTGCTCGAGCTCTTCCATGGCCATGGCGCTCAGATCGGTGTCCCTGAGCTCGAGCGGCCGCGACGAGTGCCGCACCATGGTCAGCAGCCCGTCGATCAGGTCCGCCATCTGCACGCTCGCGTCGCGTACGCGCGCCAGGTGCTGTCGCCCCACGTCATCGAGCCGCGCCGCGTGGTCCTTCTCCAGGATGGCGCAGAAACCGTTGATCGCCCGCAGCGGTGCGCGCAGATCATGAGACACCGTGTAGTCGAACGACGCCAGCTCTGCGTTCGCCAGTTCGAGCGCCCGGGTGCGCAGCGCCACTCGCTCCTCGAGCCCGCGGTTCGCGTCCTCGAGGCGCCCGGTGGCGTCGCGCAACAGCTCGCGCATGCGGGCCTGCTCCCCGGCGAGACTGTCGATCTCGCGCCAGCTGCTGCGCACCGCCGGGCGGTCCGAGAAGTCGAGCCTGCCGATGCGCGCGCTTTCGACCGCCAGCGCCTCGAGCGGCCGGGAAACCCGGCGCGCGAGCTGCCAGGCCAGCCACAGGCCCGCCAGCAGGACCACGGACCCGGTCACGGCGAGGGCGAATGCCAGGCTGGCCACGGAAGGCGTGAAATCCGCGCTCGGCGCGGCAGTCACGATCTCGATCGAGGTTCCCCCGAGCGCGAAGCGCTCGAAGCGAGCGCGCCAGGTGCCGTCGTCGAACGTGAAGTCCGCCTCTCCCGCGTCCGCCTGCGCGCGGCGCGCGGCATGGGCGCGCGACAGGGCTTCGACGCCCAGCGCGGCGACGGGCAACAGCGCGCTCGCCGCGGCTTTCGCCTCGTCCAGGCCCGCGACGCGCGGCGGTACCAGCACCTTCCCGTCGGCGGTCAGAATGGCGATGAAACCGCGCCGCGTGACCTCGATCTTGCGCACGCTCCTGGCAAGATCGCGCAACAGAACGTCGAACGCGAGCACGTAGCGCTCGCCACGCTCGCCGCTCCAGCGCATCGACGCGGTGATGCCCGGCTCCCTGGTGGTGAAGAACGTGTACGGCTCGGTCCAGTTCGTCGCATCGTCCGAGGCAAGCGCCATCGCGCCCCGGAACCACGGCCGCCGGCGCGGATCGTAGTCGCTGAGTTCCAGCGCGTCGCTGGTCACGCGCCCCGCGGCATTGCGCCAGATGCGCCTGATCTTTCCCGGCAGCGCCGGATCGGTGACGCGATTCATCCAGCGGCCGTCCGCCAGCTGCAGCAGCAGCAACTCCTGCCCGCTCTCGTGCGCGAACAGCACCGAGCTGACATGGACCTTGTACAGCAGGTAGCTGGTGAACTGCGCCGAGAACGCGTCGGGGTCGCGCGGGCTGGCAGCCTCCGCGCTCAGGCGCGTCCTGGCCAGCGCCAGGTCACTGTGTACTTCGTCGAACAGCGACGACAGGTGCGCGCGCGCGTTTGCGGCGGCGGCCGCAAGCCCGGCGCTGGCGATGCGCCCGCCGTAGGGCATCAGTACGGCCACGTAGTAAGCGACGCCGAATACCAGCAGTGCCGCGGAGACCAGCGCGCCCACGCGCCAGGTCAGACTGCCGCGGATGCTTCCCGTCGGTTGCGAGGCTGTCATGACAGGCTTGACTCGACGGCTATGATACCGTGCACTCGCGCGTGACCTGACCCGATGAAACCACCCTATCGTGCCGACCAGGTCGGCAGCCTGCTGCGCCCGGCGAAACTTTCCAATGCACGCAAGCAGTGCAAGACCGGCGCCCTGGCCGCGGGCGAGCTGAAGGACATCGAGGACCGCGCCATCCTCGAGGCCGTGCGCAAGCAGGAGTCCATCGGCCTGCAGTCGGTGACCGACGGCGAATTCCGCCGCGACTGGTGGCACCTCGATTTCCTCGCGCAGCTGGAGGGCGTGACGACGAAGAAAAATCCCGGTCCGAAATTCGGCGGCACCGAGGAGCAGCCGCCGATCGCCACCGTCACCGGCAAAGTCGGCTGCTCCAGGCCGATCATGACGGAACACTTCGCTTACCTGAAGTCCATCGCCAATGCGACGCCGAAATTCACCATTCCCTCGCCGTCGATGCTGCACCTGCGCGGCGGACGCGGCGCGATCTCGCAGCAGGCGTATCCAGACCTGGAGGTGTTCTGGGATGACGTCGCCGCTGCCTATCGCCAGGCGATCGCGCATCTCGCCCGGGCGGGCTGCACCTACCTGCAACTCGACGACACGGCTTTCGCGTATCTGTGCGACCCGAAGATCCAGGACAACTGCCGGCGCAACGGCGACGACCCCGCACGGCTGCCGCGCCGCTACGCCGACACCATCAGCGCAGCGCTGCGGGACCGGCCCGCCGGCATGACGGTCACCCTGCACACCTGCCGCGGCAACTTCAAGAGCGCCTGGGTCGCCGAGGGCGGCTACGACCCGGTGGCCGAAGCGATGTTCTCCGCGGATGTGGACGGCTTTTTCATGGAGTTCGATTCGGCGCGCGCCGGGGGCTTCGAGCCGCTGCGCGCCCTGCCCGCGGGCAAGAAGGTGGTGCTCGGCCTCGTGACGACCAAGGTCGGCGAGATCGAGGACCGGGCGATGCTCAGGCGGCGCATCGACGAGGCGGCGAAGTTCGTGCCGCTGGAAGATCTGTGCCTGTCGCCGCAGTGCGGCTTCTCCAGCACGCACCACGGCAACGCCCTCTCGCAGGACGACCAGTGGCGCAAGCTCGAACTGATCGTCGGCGTCGCGCGCGAGGTGTGGGGGCCGGCCTGAGACTCAGGCCATGCGCCGCTTCCCCTCGGCGCGCCGCAGCGCGCGCAGCGCCTGCATGGTCTCGGCAAGGCTCTCGCGCAACGTGAACTTCGGTGCCCAGCCGAGCTCCCGGCGCGCGCGCATGTTGCTGCAGTTGAACAGGCGGCCATCGACGGTAGCGATCCCGGCGGCCGTCGCAAAACGCGGCGAGCCGATAAGCTTGGCGTTCATGACATCCAGCAAGGGCAGGAAACGGTTCATGAACCCCGGCATCACCATCGGCGCCGCGGGCACGGCGGGGTCGATGTCGTGCAAAGTCCGGCTGTATTCCATCAACGAAGGGCCCTGATCGTTGGTGACGATGAAGCGCCCGGCGACGTCCTTCTCGGCGGCGAGGGCGTGAGCCTCGGCGACGTCGCGCGCATCGACGTAGGAGAAATTCAAGGGGGGTGCGCCCAATCGCAGCGATCCGAGCATGATGCCCTCGACCATGTCGATGGTCGGGGTCCTGCGCTGAAAGCCCGGTCCGCCGACGCCGCCGGGCAGCACCGTGACCAGATTGAGCTTGTGCTTGGCGGCGATGCGCCAGGCGGCCTGCTCGGCTTCGGTCTTGGCGCGGTTATAGGGCACGCGAAGATCGCTTGTCCAGTCGGCCTCGGTCGCGGGCGGCTCGCCGGGGCGGCGCAGCGGCAGAGTGACGACCGACGAGGTGAGGACGACTTTCCTCACACCAGCGCTCGCCGCGGCATTCAGCGCGACGTCCACGCCCTCCACGCTGTCGCGGATCATGTCCTCGGTCTCCGCAGCGCCCTTCGTAACGATCGCATAGGTCGCCGCGACGTGGAACAGAATGTCGATTCCCATGAGCGCCGCATCGAACTGCGCGCGGTCGCGCACGTTCAATTCCGCGAGCTCGATGCCTCCCAGCGCGCGCAGCGGCGCAGTCTTGGCGGCGTCGCCAAGCGACCTGACCGATGCGCGCACCTCGTAACCCGGCCGGGCGAGAAGCGCCTTGCACAGGTTGTAGCCGAGATGGCCGTTCGCGCCAGTGACGAGGACTTTCATAGGCCCACTCTGCCGGGAAAATGGGTACGGATTGCCATGCCTCTATCCGCGGATCTTCAAATGCTAACATCGGCCACTAGGAGGAAGCCCCCATGAGAACCGCCGCCCTGCTGCTCGCCCTGACGCTTGCCCTGCCCGCCGGAGCGCAGGACAAGACTCTCAAGTTCGTGCTCGGCTATCCGCCGGGCGCCTCGAGCGATTTGCTGACCCGGCTGCTCGCCGACAAGATGCGCCCCGCGCTCGGCATGAACACCATCGTCGAGAACCGCACCGGCGCTGCCGGCATCGTCGGCACCGAGGCGGTGAAGAACGCGCCGCCCGACGGCCTGACGATCCTGCTTTCGCCGCTCGCGCCGATGGTCGCCTTCCCGCACTCGCACGGCGCCGCGGTGCGCTACGACCCGTTCAAGGACTTCGCGCCGGTGGCGCACATCAGCGACTTCCAGCTCGCGCTGGTGGTGAACGCCGAACTGCCCGCCAAGACTGTCGCCCAGTACGTCGCGCTGGTGAAGAAGGATCCCAAGGCGGGCGACTACGCCTCGGCCGCGGCGGGCAGCCTGCCGCACTACCTCGGCGTGATGTTCTCCAAGGCCGCGGGGCTCAACATGACCCACGTGCCCTACCGCGGCACCGCGCCCGCGCTGCAGGCGCTGATCGGCGGCGAGGTGAAGGCGGCGATGTTCGTGCTCGCCGACGCGTTGACCACCGTGCGCTCGGGCAGGGCACGGCTGCTCGCCGTGGCGGGCGCCAAGCGCGCCTCCATGGCGCCCGAGGTGCCGACCTTCAAGGAGCTCGGCTACGACCTCGAGGCGAGCGCCTGGTATGCGCTTTTCGCGCCCGCCGGCACGCCCAAGGACCTGATCGACAAGTACGCCAGGGCCGCCATCGACGTGGTGCGCTCGCCCGAGGTGAAACAACGCCTGGAGCAGATGGGCCTCGAGCCTACCGGTTACGGCCCCGGGGAGCTCGCGCGCATCCTGCGCGCCGATTACGACCAGTGGGGTCCGGTGATCAAGGCTTCCGGCTTCAAGCCCGGCAGTTGAATCTTCTGTTCTCGTCGCAGATCGAGCCCGCGCAGCGCTGGCTGCCGCTGCTCGAGCGCGCGCTGCCGCAGGATCGGATCTACACGGAACCGCGCGACGACATCGACATCGCGCTGGTGGCGACGCCCCATCCCGGCATCTTCGGCAAGCTGCCCGGGCTCAAGCTGGTGCAGTCGCTGTGGATGGGCGTGGAGAAGCTGCTCGAGGATCCGGAGTTGCCGCGCGACGTGCCGCTGGCGCGCCTGGTGGATCCGGGCATGGTCGGCGCGATGTCGGAGACCGTGTTGGCGCACGTGCTCGACTGGCACCGGCACCTGTACTTCTACCGCCGGATGCAGCGCGAAAAGAAATGGAAGCGGCGCGGGCAATCCCTGCCCTCGGACCGTACGGTCGGCTTCCTCGGCCTGGGCGAACTCGGCACCGATGCGGCGCGCAAGCTCCTCGCCCTCGGCTTCAAGGTGTGCGGCTGGAGCCGGCGACCGAAGCGCGTTGCGGGCGTGCATTGCTCCACGGATCTCGGCGAGATTCTCGGCATGAGCGACGCGCTCGTGTGCCTGCTGCCGCTCACCGGCCAGACGCGCGGCGTGCTGAACGCCGCCGCGTTCGCGCGCATGCCCAAGGGCAGTTGCCTGATCAACGTGGCGCGCGGCGGGCACGTGGTGAGCGCGGACCTGCTCGCGGCGTTGGATGCAGGGCAGCTCGCGCACGCCTACCTCGACGTGTTCGATGCCGAGCCGCTGCCCGCGGCTTCCCCCCTGTGGACGCATCCCGGCGTGACCGTCACGCCGCACACCGCGGCGCTCACCGAGCCGCGCACCGCAGTGCCGAAGGTCGTCGAGAACATCGAGCGCGTACGGCGCGGCGACGCGCCGCTCAGCCTGGTGGATTTCGCGGCCGGTTATTAATATGATTCGGCTGATGAGTTACACCCTGCCCGAGTTCCTCGCCCACGCCCTGGCCCTGGAAGGTGAAGCCGCCGAGAGGTATCTGGAGCTCGCCGACATGATGGAATCGTACCGCAACGATCCCGTTTCCTCGGTGTTCCGCGACATGCACCGTTTTTCGCTGCTGCATCGCGACGACATCCGCAGGCGCGCGGGCAGCATCGAGCTGCCGCAGCTCAGATCCTGGCAGTACCGCTGGCGCTCGCCGCCCGAAGTGGGCGGGGAGGAAGCGTTCGACTCCACGCTGCAGCCCTATCAAGCGCTGAAATACGCGCGCGAGAACGAAGTGCGCGCGATGCAGTACTACCGCTCGGTCGCCGCGGAGGCGCAGGACGCCGAACTCGCGCGCCTGGCGGGCGAGTTCGCCGACGAGGAAACCGAGCATGTTGCGGCCCTCGACAAGTGGATCGCGCAGACGCCGCGGCCTTCGGCGACCTGGGAGCAGGATCCCGATCCGCTGCAACCCTCGGGCTGAGCGTCGAGGAAGGTCACCGCCCTCGCTTCGCCGGCAGCTTGCCGACGTACGCCTGCGCCATTGCCAGCCAGCGCTTGAGCGCCCTGGCATCGCAGCTTGCCGGATCGACCCAGACGAACCCCTGCATGACGCGGCCGGTAATGTCCATCGGCTTCGCCCCGGGCCGCGCGAGCGCCGCCGCGTCCTGCGCCTTGCCCACGCGGAACATGAATTTCTCCTGGCCAGTGCCGCACAGCATGTTGCCGCGCAAAAGGAAACACACGCCACCGAACATCTTCTTCTCGGCGACGCCGCGGCGTCCGGCGAGCGCCTTGCGCAGGCGCGAAGCGAGCGCGTCGTTCATTGCGATCCCTGGGAGGTCTTGAGCCCCGCGGTGAGGATGAACTTCATCGCCTCCTCGCGCGACATGTGCACCGGCACAGCCAGCTCGCGCGGCACGAACACCGTGTAGCCGCCGATCTGGTAGCCCATCGGCAGGTAGACAGCGACTTCGCCAGCGCGCCCGACGCCTTCGGGCAGACCCTCGAAATCGGTGCGCGTGACGAATCCAAGCAGCCGCATCTGCGTCCCCGGCAGCGTCACGGCGACCACCTGCAGCGCCTCGCTTCGCTGGTACTGCGTGAACAATCCGAACAGGTCGCGCAGGCCCGCGTACACCGATCGCAGCAGCGGAACTTCCAGCAGCAGGTGCTCCACCCAGCCGAAAAAGCGGCGGAACAGCAGGGCGTGCATCAGCAGCCCGACGATGAAGATCAGGACGATGGCGAGCAGCAGCCCCATGCCGGCGCGGTAGTACTCATCCGGCATCAGCCACAGCAGCTGCTGGCCGAAGAACCACTCCACGGCCGTCAGCATCCACAGCGCGAAGTAGAAGGTGGCGAGCACCGGCAGCACGGTGAGCAACCCGGTGAGGAAGATCCTGCCTGCGGATTTCATGCCTGTTCTCCTTGCGAGCTCAGCAGCAGCCGTAGGGTGGGCCGTTGGCCCACCCTACCGCGCGAGGTAACCTGAATCCACCGGCAGCGTCACGCCGGTGATGCAGCGCGCCGCCGGGCTGGCGAGGAACAGGATCGCGGCGGCTATGTCTTCGACCTCGGGCAGCACGCCGAGTGGCGTGTGCTGCATCACCTTGTGCAGCACCTCCGGGTCGGAGAAGATCGGTGTGGTGAGGTCGGTGCGCACGAATGTCGGCGCTACCGCGTTCACGCGGATGTTGTGTTCCGCGAACTCCAAGGCCAGCGCCCGCGTGAGATTCACTACAGCACCCTTGGAGGCCTGGTAGGCCGGGTTCGGGAACAGTCCGCCGGAGAAGCCCATGATCGAGGCGAGATTGACGATGGAACCGCCGCCCGTTTGCTTCATCTTGCGGGCGGCAATGCGGGAACACAGGAACGTTCCCGCGACGTTCACCGCCATCACCTTGTCCCAGTCCTCCCGGGTGATCTCGAGGGAATTCTTGCGGACTGCGATGCCGGCGTTGTTGATGAGGATGTCGATTTTCCCGATCTTCGCGAACGTTTTCTCGACCGCCGCCTCGTCCGCAACGTCGCAGGCCAAAATGCTTTCGCCCGGCTCGACATCGAGCCGGGCGACCGTACAACCCCGGGAAACGAACAGGTCTGCGACGGCCTTGCCAATGCCGCGCGCGGCGCCCGTCACTACCGCAACCTTCCCCTTGAGGTCTTCCATCGGCCGGTAGTATATGGGCATGCACGACTTGGTGATTCGAAACGCCTCGATCCTCGACGGACTGGGCGCCGAGCCTTTTGTCGCTGACCTCGCGGTGAAGGACGCAAAGATTGTCGAGATCGGCAAGTCGTTGTCCGGGAAGGAAGCGATCGACGCCTCGGGCCTGTCCCTGATGCCCGGCATCATCGACAACCACACGCACTACGACGCGCAGATCACCTGGGACCCGCAGGTGTCGCCCTCGCCCGCGCTCGGCGTGACCACCGCGATCATCGGCAATTGCGGCTTCACCATCGCGCCGTGCAAGCCCGCGGACCGCGAGCTGGTGATGAAGAACCTGACACAGGTCGAGGGCATGTCGCTGGAAGTGCTGCGCCAGGGCATCCGCTGGGACTTCGAGACGGTGCGCGAATATTTCGACATGCTCGAGCGCCGCGGTTGCGCGATCAACATCGCCGGTTTCGTCGGCCACTCCTCGGTGCGCACCTACGTGATGGGCGCGGACGCGCCGCTGCGCGCGGCGACGGCCGACGAGGTCGCGCGCATGCGCGCCATCGTGCTCGAGGGCATGCGTGCCGGCGCCGTGGGGTTCGCCACCAGCACCTCGCCCGCGCACAACGGCCATGGCGGCCTGCCGATGCCCTCGCGCCTGGCGGACGAAGCGGAGCTGCGCGCGCTGGTCGGCGCGTTGCAGGACGCCGGGCGGGGCGTGTTCATGCTCACCAAGGGCGGCCACACCAAGGTGTCGTTCCTCGAGGAGCTGGCGGCGCAAACCGATCGCCCGGTGGTGGTCGCTGCGCTGCTGCACAACAGCACCAATCCGCGCGCCGTGTTCGCAGACCTCGACGCGATCGCGCAGGCCAATGCGCGTGGGCGCAAGATGGTGGGCGCGATCTCCTGCTGCCCGCTATCGATGGATTTCACCCTGCACTCGCCCTATACCTTCGAGGGCCTGGAAGCGTGGCAGCCTGCGCTACGGCTGCAAGGCCCCGCCTACGCCGCCAAGCTGAAAGAAAGGAGCTTCCGCGACGCGGTGCGCGCTGAACTGGCGCGGCCCGCGCACTTTCGCCTGTTCAACGGACAGTGGGACCAGGTCGAAGTGGTGCAAGCGGCGCACAAGGCCTGCGAGCAGCACTCGATCGGGGAATTGGCGCGCGCCGCGCGCGGCGACCCGCTCGATTTCATGCTCGATCTCGCGCTGCGGGAGAACCTCGACACGGTGTTCAACGCCATGCTGCTCAATGCCGACGAACAGGCGGTGGCCGAAATGCTGCGCCACCCGGCGAGCCTGGTGTCGTTGTCAGACGCCGGTGCGCATCTCACCTTCTTCAACGACGCCGGCTTCGGCCTGCACCTGCTCGGACACTGGGTGCGCGAGCGCGCCGCGCTCACCCTCCCCGAGGCGGTACGCCAGCTCACCAGCACCCCGGCGCAGCTCTTCGGCATCCGCGGCCGCGGGGTGCTCAAGCCGGGCTATGCCGCTGATTTGATGCTGTTTGATCCAGGGACCGTCGGCCGCGGCGCGAAGCAGCGCGTGTTCGACCTGCCGGGCGGACATCCGCGGCTCACCACCCCGGCGCGCGGGGTGCACGGCGTGTGGGTGAACGGCGTTCGCGACCTGAAGTCGCTGCCCGGGCGCGTGCTGCGCGAGTTTTCGGCGTAAGGGGAGTCGGCGACCCACCCTGCGGCGTCGCCGCAAGGCGACGTTCGCACCTCCAGTAGATTCCTTAACTCGCTGATTTATTTCACGTTCATGTCAGGCACGATCGATGCGTGCGGAGTTCCCAGCCACCAACCACAACTGGGAGACCACCATGCTTCAGAAAGACAGCCTGTTTCGCCGCAGCGATTCGTTTTTTCGCAGTTCCACGCCGACGCCGCCCCCGGCCCCCGCGGCTACCACCGCACCGGCTGCCCCGGCACACCCTGAAGCCGCCAAGATGGTGGACCGGTCCGACGAGCGCAAGGAAGCCAAGCTCATCGTCGGCCCGGACATCAAGATGAAGGGCGTCGAGATCACCGACTGCGACACGCTGGTGGTGGAAGGCCGCATCGAGGCCACGCTCGACTCGCGCGTCCTGCAGATCGCGCAGAACGGAATTTTCTGCGGCACCGTCGCGGTGGACACCGCCGAAATCCACGGCCGCCTGGAGGGCGAGCTCACGGTGAGAAAGCAGCTCGTGATCCACGCCACCGGCAAGGTCTCGGGCAAGATCCGCTACGCCAAGATCAAGGTCGAGGAAGGCGCGGAACTGGCGGGCGAGATCAGCATGATGGAGCGCGGCCCGCAAGGCGTAGTGGTGAAGCGCACCGGGACTTGACGCCCGCCTGCGGGCGCGCAACAGTGCCCGCATGAGCGACCCTACGGACTGGGCTTTCCCCTCCGCGCTGCGGCCGCGGCCGGAGGAGTGGCGCTTCGAGCTTGACCGGGCCCTCGGCTCGATGGTGCTGCTGCGCACCGAGATCCCCGAGGACGCCTTCACCGCGCAGATCCTCGGCACCGAGCGCCTGGGCAACGGCGTCGTGATCCGCGACGATGGCCTGATCCTCACCATCGGCTACCTGCTCACCGAGGCGACTTCGGTGTGGATCACCACCTCGCAGGGTGCGGTGCTCGCCGGCCATCCCCTCGCCTACGATCAGCAGACCGGCTTCGGGCTGGTCCTGCCGCTGGGGCGGCCGGACGTGCCTGCGCTCGCGCTTGGTTCTGCGGCCCGCGCGCGCGTCGGCGACGACGTGCTCATCGCGGGCCATGGCGGGCGCGCGCACGCACTGAAGGCGCAGCTGTTCGACAAGCGCGAATTCGCCGGCTACTGGGAGTACGTGCTGGATGAGGCGCTGTTCGCCGCGCCCGCGCACCCGCAGTGGGGCGGCTCGGCGCTGATCGGCGCCGACGGAAAATTACTGGGCATCGGCTCGCTGCTGGTGGAGGAAAAAACCGGGGAGCAAAGCGTGCAGGGCAACATGTTCGTGCCCGTCGACCTGCTCGAACCGATCCTCGAAGACCTGGTGTCGGGGGGGCGCGCGCAGCGTCCGGTGC
>JAABQT010000237.1 GCA_011391295.1 Betaproteobacteria bacterium | reverse complement strand
CCCCCAGATGCGAGGCATGAAATTGAAGAACTCGATCAGCTTGAACACGCCGAGGAAATAGCCGATGAGGCCGAACAGCATGGCGATGCCGCCGAGGATGAACGCCACCGGGAACCCGGAAAACAGCAGGGCCGCGAGCGTCAGGAACATCACGAGCGGCAGGTACTCGCGCACCTTGTACTGGAATTCCTCCTGCGCCTCGCCCGTGAGGCCCGACACGTAGGCGTAGCCGATGCCGAGGATCAGCAGCAGGCCGATGATGAGAACGTACCGGTTCAGCAGCCGGCCGCCGATTCTCAGCAACGCATCCATGAATTTCCCTTCAGATCGAAGTTACGCGGAAACAACCGGGGCGCCTCCTGGCGCCCCGGTTTCCCGAACCATACAGCAGCGCGCGCAGCGCGCGCCGGCCCGCATTACTTCAAGTACGTCGGCGCGAGATACTGCGCTTCGCCCCACGCCTTGTACTTGTTGCGGAAGGCATAGAAGTTGTCCGCCACCTTCTTGAACAGCGCATCCTTGGCGGATTCCTCCTTCACCACCTCGAACCAGACTTTCTCGAACGCGGCGAGTTCAGCGTCGCCCCAGCGGCGGTTCTTGACGCCGTACTTCTCGGCGTTTTCGTTCATCGCGCCCGGGTTGCGCGCCTCGGTTTCGGCGTAAGTCGCCAGCACCGATTCGCCCAGAGTCATCTCGAGAACCTTCTTGTTGCCCTTCGACAGCGCTTCGTACGCCTTCTTGTTCATCAGCAGCTCGGAGACCGAGATCTGCTGGTGCCAGCCCGGGAAGTAGTTGTTCTTCGCGATCTGGTAAAAGCCGAGCTTCTGGTCGATCGAGGGCATCGAGAACTCGGTGGCGTCGATCACGCCGCGCTCGAGCGCGGGATAGATATCCGCCGCCGCGAGCAGCTGCGTCGACACGCCGAGCTTTTGCATGACTTGCGCGCCAAGGCCGAAAAAGCGCATCTTCATGCCCTTGAGCTGGTCGAGCGACTTGATCTCGTTCTTGAACCAGCCCGAGGTCTCGGGCCCGATGGCGAAGCAGTCGATCGCGATCAGGCCGTGCTCGGCGTAGATCTCGTTGCGCAGCTTGTCGCCGCCGCCGTCGCGCTTCCAGGCCATGAATTCGCCGAACTGCGGCCCGAACGGCACCGTGGTGAAGAACGAGACCCCCGGTCCGAGCTTGCCGGTATGGTAGCCGGGCGTGGTCCAGCAGGACTCGACCGAGCCCTTCGAGGCCGCATCGAAGCACTCGAGCGCCGGCACCAGCGCGCCGGGTTCGAAGAACTTGATGTCGAAGCGCCCGTCGGTGGCTTCGTTGAGGTTTTTCGCAAAGCGTACGCCGGACGTGCCCAGGTGCGGCAGGGTGCTGCCGAACGCGCTTTGCATCTTCCATTTCACGCGCTGTTGCGCCAATGCGCTGCCCGAGCTTGCCGCCAGTGCGACGGCAACCCCCGCGGCCAATACCTTGAGCGATGTTCTTAGCTTCATGCTGGTCTCCTCCTTATTGGTCTCTAAATGGACCGGCTCAGAACGCTCCCACGCTCGGCTCGGCCGTACTGCAGGTCCGCCGTTTCGCAGCGCGGAATGGCGATGATAGTGCACTCGCGCGCAGGTGCCAAACAAAAAAGATGGATACGGATTTGCTGCGCTGCAACTAGCGCGTGCCGCGCGCCGGCACGATCCACATGAAAAGCGCGTGGCCGTCCACGTCGGCGCGCCGCTCGGGCGGCCAGTCCCCCAGGTCGAAGCGGTGCGAGACGATGCGCGTGCCGGGGGCGAGCTCGGCGAGCAGCCGCGGCCGCAGCCGCAGGTTCATCTCCGGGAACAAAAACAGCGTGATAACGGTCGCCTCGCGGAAATCGGCCTTGAATACATCCTCCTGGCGGAACTCGACCAACTGGGCGACGGCGCGTTCGCTCGCATTGCAGCGCGCCTCGGCAATCTTGCCTCCATCCAGCTCTATGCCGACCGCGCGTACACCATAGCGCCGCGCCGCGGTGATGGGGATGCGCCCGTCGCCGGAGCCCAGATCGTAGAGCACATCGCCGCGCCCGACCTTCGCCATGCGCAGCATCGCGTCCACCACGTGCTGGGGCGTCGGCAGATAGAGTGCTTCGGCTTCATTCAGGGCGGCGGAATTCGGCGCCGCCGCGGCGTGGCGGGGAGGGCATGCGGCAAAGGTTCCTGCTGCCGGCAGCGCAAGCGCGCACAGCAACGCAAGCGCCCTCATTTCTTCCTGCGGCGCGTTCCGGGCAACGGCGCGGGATTGGGCACCTCCTCGGCCACCACGAAGGCGCCGCCCTGGTATTGCTCCGTGCGGGCATCGGCGCCCGGCTTTTCGCGCGCCAGGACTTCGCGTGCGAACACCTCTGAATCGTCCATCGGCCGGTAGCCGAGCCGCGCAGCGTTCGAGTTGTCATACCAGCTGCGCGTATTGCCGGAGACGCCGTACACGATTTCAAACCTGACCTCCGGATGCTCGATGCCGATGGTGACCAGCTGCGCAAGGTCGCGGGGCGAGAACCAGATCGACAGCCGGCGCTTGTCGATCGGCGCCGGGTTGACGTTGCCGATGCGCATGCAGAACACCTGCATGCCGTATTTGTCGGCATACAGGCTGCCCAGCGCTTCGCCGAACACCTTGGACACGCCATAGCGGCTGTCCGGCCTGGGATAGACGCGATGGTCGATGGTCCGGTCGCGCCGGTAGTAGCCGACCGCGTGATTCGAGGTCGGGAACAGGATGCGCTTGACGCCGTTGCGCCGCGCCGCCTCGAATACGTTGTAGCAGCCCACGATATTGGCGCTGAGGATGCCCTGCCACGGCCCTTCCACGGAATAGCCGCCCAGGTGCACGATCGCGTCCACGCCGCGGGTGATGCGCAGCGCGTCGGCGAATTTCGAGATGTCCGCGCGCATGAACTTCTGGCCCTTGAACTTCTCCTTCAGGTCGCGCAGGTCGGAAGCACGGATGAGGTACTTCCCCGCCAGCTCGCGCCGCAGGTGGGTGCCGACGTCGCCGGCCGCGCCGGTGATGAGGATGGTTTTCATGCTTCGAGCATTCCTTTCCTTGTCCAGTGTGCGGCGTTCACCGCGCCCTTTGGTGCGCGACCCTGCAGAATCCCGGCGGCCTGCGCCACCGTCTCCAGCGACTGGTGCTCGATCGCCGCGAGCGTGAGTCCCGCCGTGTGCGGCGTGGCAATGACCTCGGCCCGCGCGGCGAGCGCGGGCGTGGGCATCTGGTCGGGCGCACGCCCCACGTCCAGCGCGCAGCCGGCGATGCG
>JAABQT010000236.1 GCA_011391295.1 Betaproteobacteria bacterium | reverse complement strand
CCCACTGGATCTATCCGGGGGACGTGATCGTTCTGGATCGCGTCAGCGGTACCCTGTCCATAGCCGGCGCGGACAGCGGCGCCGGCGGTACCAGCGGCGCCACGGGTGCGGGTGGCACGGACACGGGAGCCGGGGCCGCGGGTACGCCGAGGCGCGGCCTGGACGCCGGTAGCGCGGTCGGCACGGTAAAACTCTCGCCGCGCCTGCGCGCCGAATCCACCGCGCGCGACGCCATCCCGAGCATCCCGGCTAACGCCATCGAGCCCTTCCTCTCGCGCCCTCTGGTCATCGAGCCAGACGGTCTGGACAACGCGCCGACCATCATCGCCACGCAGGAAGGCCGCGTCATCATCGAGAAGGGGAACCAGGCTTACGTGCGCGGCATGGGAAACTCCAAGGAAGAGAACTGGTTCGTGTACCGGCGCGGCAAGGCGCTGGTCGACCCGGAGACAAAATTTACGCTCGGCTACGAGGCCGTTTATCTGGGTACGGCGCGCGTCATCCGCGCCGGCGACCCGGCGATCGTGCAACTCACCACCATTACGCAAGAGGTCGGCACCGGAGACAAGCTGGTGCCGGTGGGCGTGCCGGAAGTGCCGAAATACGCGCCGCATGCCCCCGCTGTGTTCATGCAGGGCCGCGTCATGGGTATCTATGGCGGATTGGGGCAGCTAGGTGAGGCGGGTCCCCAGGCCATCATTACGCTCAACCGCGGCAGGTCGGACGGCGTCGAAGTGGGCCATGTATTGGCGCTATACCGGCCTGGTGCCATCATCGCAGACGCTTCCAGGGTGACGGGCGGTGCGCCGACGACCTTCAAGCTGCCGGACGAGCGCTACGGACTGGCGTTCGTGTTCCGCCTGTATGACAGGGTTTCCTATGCTTTGGTAATGCGCATTTCAAGGCCGGTGAACCCTTTGGATGTCGTCCAGACCCCCTGACCCGGCCTTCCACGGGGGACAACGCCTCCGCGCCTTGCCTCCTGGATGACGCAGTACCCCGGGCTGGCAAGCTGGCTGCAACTCACGCTCACGCCCGGGCTAGGTGCCGCCGCCATACGCGGCCTGCTCAAGCAGTTCGGACTTCCCGAAAACATACTCAGCGCGTCCCGTTCGCAGCTTGAACGCGCCGCCGGCCCGGCCGCGGCGCAATTGCTACGCGCCGAAGGCGTCGCCCCCGCTGTCGAACACGCTCTGCGCTGGGCGGAGGAACCTGGGCGGGCCATTGTCACGCTCGCTGACGCGGCGTACCCCAGGCTGCTGCTGGAAATTCCCGATCCGCCTGCGCTGATCTATGCAGTCGGCAAGCTGGAGTTGCTTGAGCGTCCCGCGCTCGCGGTGGTCGGCAGCCGCAACGCCACGATTCAGGGCACCCGGAATGCCGAGCAGTTCGCGCAAGCTTTCAGCACG
>JAABQT010000235.1 GCA_011391295.1 Betaproteobacteria bacterium | reverse complement strand
TTCAGCACGGCGGGCCTGACGATTGTCTCGGGGTTGGCACTCGGTATCGACGCCGCTGCGCATCGGGGAGGTCTGGCTGCAGCGGGTTCCACCATTGCGGTTCTGGGCACCGGGGTCGACGTGATCTACCCGCGACAGCATGCAGCGCTGGCGCAGCGCATCGCCGACTCGGGCCTGCTGCTCTCGGAGTTTGCGCTCGGCACGGCGGGGGCGGCACACCACTTTCCACGTCGCAACCGCCTCATCAGCGGCCTGGCGCAAGGATGCCTGGTGGTCGAAGCAGCGCTCGGCTCGGGCTCGCTCATCACGGCGCGTGCAGCGGCCGAGCAGGGGCGTGAGGTGTTCGCGATTCCTGGATCGATCCACTCTCCGCTCTCCAAGGGATGCCACGCACTCATCAAGCAGGGCGCCAAACTGGTGGAATCGTCGGAAGACGTTCTGGCCGAGCTGACATCCTTCCGGCGCACGGGCTATGCCTCGACGCGTGGGGCGCCGGCGACGCCGGATCGTGAGCCACTGCTGGCACACATGGGGTTTGATCCCGTGGATGTGGATTCGCTGTGCGCACGCTCTGGGCTGCCCGCGGAGCAGGTAGCGGCGGCGCTGCTGCGGCTGGAGCTTTCAGGGCGTGTCGCCGCACTGCCGGGCGGCGTATACCAGCGGCTCGACTGAACCTCAACCGGGAGACAATCAACATGTTCGACATCCTCGTTTACCTGTTCGAGAACTGCCGCCAGGCCGACGTCTCGCATGATCCGGAGCGCGTGGCGCGCAAGCTCTCGGCCGCGGGGTTCGGGGAGTCGGACATCAGTGCCACCCTGCACTGGCTCGCCGGCGTGGTGCGCGCGCCGCAACGCTCGCTCGCGCCGCTACCCGAACGCGGCAACGCTTTTCGCGCCTTCGCGCCGAAGGAATTGGCGAAACTGGATGTCGATTGCCGTGGTTTCCTGCTGTACCTGGAGCAGTCCGGAATCCTGTCGCCCCAGGTGCGCGAGCACGTGATCGAGCGCGCACTGGCGACCGTGGACGACGCCCTGGCACTCGAGCAGCTCAAGCTGATCGTCCTCATGGTGCTGTGGAACCAGCACGCCCCATCCAGTCAACTGCTGGCTGAAGAGCTGTTTTGCGCCCACGGCACACGGCTGCCAAGCTGAGCGCCGGACGCGCGCGGTTGCGCGCGCGGACAGTATTTCGGTTGTAAGGGCGAGTTCTTTGCGGGTATCCTCGCGGCCTTTCGCGCCGCATGAACAAGAAACTGATCATTGCCGAGAAACCTTCCGTCGCCGCCGATATCGCGCGCGCGCTGGGCGGGTTCGCGCGCAAAGGCGACTACTTCGAGAGCGATGCCTACGTATTGTCGTCGGCAGTCGGCCACCTGCTGGAACTCGCGGTACCGGAGGAGTACGACGTCAAGCGTGGCAAGTGGTCGTTCGCCAACCTGCCGCTGATCCCGCCGCGCTTCGAGCTCGCGCCGATCGAGCGTGGCGCGGAGCGGCTCAACCTCCTGCTGCGGCTGCTCAAGCGCAAGGACGTTGACGGACTGGTGAACGCCTGCGACGCGGGCCGTGAAGGCGAGCTGATCTTCCGCTACATCGTGCAGCACGCACGCGTCAAGAAATCGATCCGGCGCCTGTGGCTGCAGTCGATGACGCCAGCGGCAATTCGCGACGGCTTCGACAAGCTGCGCACCGACAAGGAGCTGTTGCCGCTCGCCGACGCCGCCAAGAGCCGCTCCGAGGCCGACTGGCTGGTCGGCATCAACGGCACGCGCGCCATGACCGCGTTCAACTCCAAGGAAGGCGGCTTCTACCTGACCACCGTCGGACGCGTGCAAACGCCGACCCTCACCGTGCTGGTGGAGCGGGAGGAGCGCATCCGCG
>JAABQT010000234.1 GCA_011391295.1 Betaproteobacteria bacterium | reverse complement strand
GCCGACGCCGGGGTCGCCAGCGGCATCTACTATCCGATCCCGCTGCATCGCCAGCCGGTGTACGAGAAGGAGTTCGGCGAGCTGTCGCTGCCGGGGGCCGAGGCCGCGGCACGCGAGGTGCTCTCGCTGCCGATCTACCCGCAGCTCGCGGACGGGCAGCTGCGGCACGTGTGCGAGGCGCTGCGCGCTTGCCTCTGATCGCTTTCACCAAGATGGAGGGCGCGGGCAACGACTTCGTCGTGCTCGATGCCACGCGCGCGCCGTTCGGTCTGCAGCGCGAGCAGCTGCGGCGCCTGGCCGACCGGCACTTCGGCGTCGGCTGCGACCAGGTGCTGGTGGTCGAGCGCGCGCAGCGCCCGGACGCGGACTTTCGCTACCGCATCTTCAACGCCGACGGCGGCGAGGTGGAGCAATGCGGCAACGGCGCGCGCTGCTTCGTGAAGTTTGCGCACCGGAAGGGCCTGACGCAAAAGCGCGAGATCCGCGTCGAGACGCTCGGCGGCATGATCGCGCCACGTCTGGAGGACGACGGCGAGGTCAGCGTGGACATGGGGCCGCCGCGCATGGAGTCGCCGCTGGTCCAGTCACTCGAGGTGGACGGCGCGCGCATCGATCTGGCAATCCTCTCCATGGGCAATCCGCACGCGGTGCAGCTGGTGGCCGACGTCGAGGTGGCGCCGGTGGCGACGCAGGGCCCGGCGCTGCAGCGCCACCAGCGCTTCCCGCAGCGGGTGAACGCCGGCTACATGCAGGTCGTGGACCGTCATTCGATCAAGTCGCGCGTCTACGAGCGCGGGGCGGGCGAGACGCTCGCCTGCGGCACCGGCGCCTGCGCGGCAGCGGTGGCCGGCATTGTGCGCGGGCTGCTCGATTCGCCCGTGCGCGTACAGGCGCGCGGCGGAACGTTGACCATCACTTGGGCGGGCGGCGACAATGCGGTCTGGATGAAGGGCCCCGCGGAGACGGTGTTCGAGGGAACCATCGACCTGGAAGGGCATCCCGCCTCATGACCGCTGAAGAAGTCGCGCAGTTCTTCAAAACGCATCCGCAGTTCTTCGACCAGCATCCCGAGCTGCTGGAGTCGATCTACGTGCCGCATCCCTACGGCGGGCGCGCCATTCCGCTTTCGGAGCGCCAGATCCTGTCGCTGCGCGACAAGGTCAAGCTCCTGGAGGGCAAGCTCGGCGAGCTGATCCGGTTCGGCGAGGACAACGACGCCATCAGCGAGAAAGTGCACCGCCTGTGCGCCGCGCTGCTTGGTGCGCGCGACTACGCGGCCTGTGCGCAGGCGCTGCCGTTCCACCTGCGCGAGGATTTCTCCGTGCCGCACGTGGCGCTGCGCGTGTGGGGCAAGTCGCTGCCCGCAGGGGCCGCCGAAGGCGCGGCAGTGGAGGAAGAGTTGCGCGCGCGCGTCGAGGCCATGGGCGCGCCGCAATGCGGACCGGCGGCGGGCAGCCCGTTCCTGCCGTGGTTCGGCGCCGCGGGGGAGCACGTGCGTTCGATCGCGCTGGTGCCATTGGGGCAGACGCGCAGCTTCGGGCTGCTCGCTCTGGGCAGCGAGGACGCGCAGCGCTTCTACCCCGAGATGGGCACGCTGTACCTGCGCCGCATCGGCGAACTCACGGCAGCCGCGCTCGCTGCGCGGCTGTAGAGGTTGCGCCACGCATCCGGACGACACCCGGGTCCGCGACTACCTCGGCGCGCTCGAGCACCAGCGGCGGCTCGCCCCGCGCAGCCTGGAGATCTACGCCCGCAATCTCGGCGTCCTGCTTGACCTGCTCGGCGCGCGCCGCCTGGAGCAACTGGACACCGCGCAGGTCCGCCGCCTGGTCGCGCAGCTGCATTCCAGGGGCCTCGCGCCGCGCTCGCTGGCGAGCCTGTTGTCGGCGTGGCGCGGCCTGTACCGCTGGCTCGCGCGCCACCAGGGTTTTCGCGCCAACCCCGTGGAAGGCGTGCGCGCCCCTAAACCCGCCCGGCGCCTGCCCAAGGCGCTGTCGGTGGAGCAGATGCAAAGGCTGCTCGAGCCCGGGCCGGACGATGCGCCGGCGGTGACGCGCGATCGCGCCATGTTCGAGTTGATGTACTCCTCGGGTTTGCGCCTGGCCGAGCTGGTGTCGCTCGACCTCGGCGACGGGCGGCTGGACATCAAGCAGGGCGAAGTGACGGTCACCGGCAAGGGCAGCAAGACGCGCACCGTGCCGGTTGGCACGCGCGCGCGCCAGGCGCTCGCAGCCTGGGTCGGCGTACGCGCGCAGCTCGCGGCCCCTGAGGAACAGGCGCTGTTCGTTGGTGCGCGCGGGCGGCGCATCGCCCCGGGCATCGTCGAGCGCCAGCTGCGCGCGCTGGCGGCGCGCCAGGGCGTGCAGGGCCGCCTGCACCCGCACATGCTGCGCCATTCGTTCGCCACGCACGTGCTGCAATCCTCACAGGACCTGCGCGCGGTGCAGGAGATGCTCGGCCACGCCAGCATTTCCACCACGCAGGTGTATACGCACCTCGACTACCAGGCGCTCGCCAGGGTGTACGACGCGGCGCATCCGCGCGCGAGGAAGAAATGAACGCCCTGATCCTGAAGCCGGGTCGCGAAAAATCGCTCAAGCGCCGCCACCCGTGGATCTTCTCGGGTGCGATCGAGCGCGTGATCGGCAATCCGAAGTCGGGAGACACGGTGCAAGTGCACAGCGCCGACGGCGCGCCCCTGGCGATCGCCGCCTACAGCCCGGAGTCGCAAATCCGCGCGCGGGTGTGGAGCTTCGATGCCAAGGCGACGGCCAATGCCGATTACTTCGGCCGGAAAGTGAAGCAGGCCGTGGCGCTACGCGATGCGCTGCAGGTGGCGAAACACACGAACGCGCTGCGCCTGGTGCACGGGGAGTCGGACGGCCTGCCCGGACTGATCGTCGACCGCTATGCCGACGTGCTCGCCGTCCAGTTCCTGTCCGCGGGCGCGGAACGCTGGCGCGAGGCGATCCTCGATGCGCTGGTGCAGGCGACGAATTGCGAGGCGGTGTTCGAAAGGTCGGACGCCGAGGTGCGCAAGCTCGAGGGCCTCGAGCCGCGCGTCGGTTTCGCGCGCGGCGACCGCAACGCCTCGCGCTGCCCGATCACCGAGTACGGATTGCACTTTCGCGTGGATGTGGCGCAGGGCCAGAAGACCGGGTTCTTCCTCGACCAGCGCGAGAATCGCCAGCGCATCCGCGCGCTCGCCGCGGATCGGGAAGTGCTCGACGGTTTCTGTTACACGGGCGGTTTCGCCATCGCCGCGCTGGCCGGCGGCGCCTCGCGCGTGCTCGCCGTGGAGAGCTCGGCCCCGGCGCTGGAAGTG
>JAABQT010000233.1 GCA_011391295.1 Betaproteobacteria bacterium | reverse complement strand
CGCGGATTTCTACCGCGACATGAAGACCTGGGCGTTCCGCTCCCAGCTTTATTTCCTGACGCACAAGTTTCGCCTCCAGCTCGAGCTGCAGGACGACCCGGGCACGGTGGTGCAGGACCGCACCATCTACGAGGACGCCGAGATCTTCGCGCGCAACCTGCATCGGCAGCGATACATCGACAATCGCGACTGGAAGACCTATCACCAGCTCTACCGGTCCATTTGCGAGGCGCTCCGGCCACCGGACCTCATGATCCAGCTCTCCTGCCCGGTGCGGACACTGCGCACGCGCATCCAGCTTCGCGGCCGCGCCATGGAGCAGGACATCCCCGTGAACTACCTGAGCCGTCTGAACCGCCTTTATGAGGAGTGGTTCAGGCGTTACGACCTGTCTCCGGCACTGAAACTCGAGACCGATCGCCTCGACTGGCTGACCGACCTGGTGGACCGCGCGGATCTGTTCCGGAAGATCGAGAAGTACCTGGACTAATTTCCGCGAGCCCGCCGGAAGTTTTCCTCCAATCGCCGGTCATATACTCGGTCGTCCCGCGCGACCAAGTAACACGTGCAATGCCGGACGGGCCTCGATTGCGACATAACCCGCTGATCGACCAGCGCGAACTCGAGGGATTGCACGAACAGTGTTTTTCGTGGGCGCTCACCTGCGTGCGCGGGCGCCGGGCAGAAGCGGAGGACGTGCTGCAGATGGCTTACCTGGCGATCGTCGAGGGCGAGGCGCGATTCGGCGGCCAGTCGAGTCTCCGGACCTGGCTGTTTTCCGTGATCCGCAATCTCGCCGGTTCGCGCTGGCGGCGCGCGCGGCGCTCGCTCGAGGGCCTCGCGCGCATCGCGGCGTTTGCGCCGCACGCGGAGCCGTTCGTGACACCTGCGATGCCGGCGGAGAACGCGCGAGTCCTCGACGCCCTGCGCGCGCTGCCGAAACGCCAGCACGAGGTGCTCGATCTCGTCTTCTATCGCGACCTTTCGATCGCCGAAGCAGCCGACGTGCTCGGCGTGTCGCTCGGCACCGCGCGCATGCATTACGAGCGCGGCAAGGCGGCGCTGCGCGCGCGGCTTGCCGACATGGGGCCCGCGGCATGAACGGACCGGCATTCGATCACGATGACGAAGCCCTGAAAGCCCTGGTACGGGACGGACTCGCCGCCCGCGACCGCGCGCTGCCCCCGCCGCGCTTCGCGCGCGCCTGGCCGGGCGACCGGCGCCCGCGCGCGGGTGCCTGGCGCCCTGCGCTGGGCGGTGGCCTCGCGCTCACCGCAATCGCCGCCGTTGCGTGGATGCTGCTTGCCCGCCCGGGCGGCGAGTCCACGACGCCCGAGGACCTGCGCGCGGCAACCGAGCTCGCGCACGAACTGTCCTCGCCCGACTACTGGCGCGTGCCGACCGACGATTTCCTGGCATTCGCCGCCCCGCCACTCGCGGCCGACCTGCCGTTGCCCGAGGGCTTTCATGTTTCTCTGGAGGAATCGCTGTTATGAAAAGTCTCAACGCATTCGCCGCCGGCCTGCTGGCGCTGACGCTGGCGTTCGCCGCGCCCGCACGGGCCGATGAGCCGGAAGGCAAGGACGAGTGGCTCAAGGGCAAGCTGTTCGGCCCGGAGCTGATCCTGAAACACCGCAAGGAACTCAGGCTCACCGAGAAGCAGTTCGACCTGATCGGCGTCGAGCTCAAGCGCGTGCAGGCGCAGGCGGCGGAGAGCGACTGGCAGCTCATGAGCGAGGCCTCGAAGCTGCAGGACCTCATCGACCAGCATCCCGTCGACGGCAAAGCGGTGATGGCCGGCGTCGATCACGTATTCGAGGCCGAAAATCGCAAGAAGAAACTCTTCATGGAGATGCTGGTCAACATCAAGAACGCGCTGACCGCGGAACAGGTCGCCTACCTCAAGTCAGTGGACCCGGGATCATGATCATAAAGTTTCGCGCGCTGACGCTGGCGGCGCTCGCCACGCTCGCCGCCGCCTGCGGCGGCGGTGGCGGCTCCGGTCCGCCGGTCGTGAATCCGCCGCCGCCCCCGGCGATCAGCCGCGCGGAGGCTTATCGCTTCCTCAACCAGGCCACCTTCGGCGCGACGGAGGCGGATGCGCAGGCCGTCATTGCGGCAGGTTACGAGGCCTGGATAGACCAGCAACTCCAGCGCCCCGCCTCGCTCGAACTGCCGCACGTGCAGCAGGCATTCGCCAGCTACCCCCCGGGCGCCGACTTCACGCGCCTGCACGAGGACCGCATCGACATCTGGCTGCGTCACGCGCTGCGCGCGCCGGACCAGCTGCGCCAGCGCGTCGCCTTCGCGCTCTCCGAGATCATGGTGATCTCGCAGCTGAGCCCGCTGGTCGGCTACCCCTGGGGCAGCGCGAGCTACTACGACACGCTCGCCCGCAACGCCTTCGGCAACTACCGCACGCTGATGGAGGACGTCACGCTGCATCCGGCGATGGGCGTGTACCTCTCGATGCTCGGCAACCAGAAGCCCGATGCGTTGCGCAACATCCGCCCCGACGAGAACTACGCGCGCGAGTTGATGCAGCTCTTCACCATCGGGCTGGTCGAGCTGAACCTCGATGGCAGCGTGCGTCGCGACGGCCAGGGCAATGCGATCCCGACCTATGACCAGTCGGTCATCGAGGGATTCGCGCACGTGTACACCGGCTGGACCTATGCCGGCGCGCCCGGTTTCGCGCTCGCCTTCCCGACCATTGCGAACCAGGTCGTGCCGATGCAGGCCTATGCCGACCAGCACGACACCGGGCCGAAGCGCGTGCTCTCCTACACGGGCGCGGCGTTCACGCAGATTCCCGCTGGCCAGACGCCCGGGCAGGACCTCGACGACGCGCTCGACAATATCTTCCGTCACCCGAACGTCGCGCCGTTCATCTCGAAGCAGCTGATCCAGCGGCTCGTCACCAGCAACCCGTCGCCGCAGTACGTGGAGCGGGTCGCGCGGGTCTTCGAGAATGACGGCGCGGGCCGGCGCGGCGAGCTGGATACGGTCGTCAAGACGATCCTGCTGGACCCGGAGGCGCAGAGCGCGCCCGCCAACGCGAATGCCGGCAAGCTCGGGGAACCCGTGCTGCGCCTGACGCGCATCTGGCGCGCGTATGGAGCGGCATCATCGAGCGGCAAGCTGAACGTGCAGAACATCCCGGGCTTCATCGGCCAGGGGCCGCTGCAGGCGCCGTCGGTGTTCAACTTCTTCAGCCCGTTCTACGCGCCGCCCGGCGAGATCCTCGACCAGGGCCTGGTAGCGCCGGAGATGCAGCTCGCGACCGAGTACCTGAACAGCCTCATCACGAACTACTTCTTCATCCTCAGCT
>JAABQT010000232.1 GCA_011391295.1 Betaproteobacteria bacterium | reverse complement strand
CACGCTGGCGGTGGTGTCCGGAAAGATGGTCAAACAATCGCCCGACGCCATGCACGTGCGCACACCCGCGGCGATCATGGGCGTGCGCGGGACCGAGTTCGTCGTGCAGGTGGACGAACCCGCAAAGTGAAATGGGGGCCGTGATCGTCGCGCTCGTTGGGGCGCTCATGGTCTTCTTCGGTCCGCAACAGCTCGGTGACGAGCTGGTAGTGGTTTTGCCCTCGACGGATGGCCACGTCGGCATGGTCGTGGTCGAGCGTGGGGGCGCGCGCGCGGTCCTGGACCGCGCCTATGCCGCGAGCCGTGTGCTGGCTGGCGGCGCGCCGCGGTCGCAAATTCTCGGCGAGGACGCCGTACGGGAGGAATTCCGCAGCGTTCTGGCCGCGCTTCCCAGCCGCCCCAGATCCTTTCTGCTCTACTTCCTCGAGGGTAAGGACGAACTTACGCCCGAATCGCAGGCCGAGATGGCGAGGGTCCTGGCAGAGCTGCGCGAGAGCAGCGCGCCGGACGTGCTGGTCATCGGGCATACCGACCGACTGGCGGGTGACGACTACAACGACCGGCTTTCCCTGCAGCGCGCTGAGCGTGTGCAGGCGGAATTGGTCAGACTGGGCATACCGCCGGCCCGCATCAGGACGGCGGGTCGCGGCGAGCGCGAACCGCTAGTGCCGACCGATGACGGGGTCGCCGAGCCCCGCAACCGGCGCGTCGAGATCGACGTCCGCTAGCGCATTATCCATCGGCGCCGCGTCCGCGCCGTGCCAGCGCACGCATAGCAGCGTCAGGTCATCGGAGGGTTCGGCCCCGCCGACAAAGTTCCCGACATCGGCTCGCACCGCGGCCAGCAAAGCGGTCGGCGTCACGGAGTCGGGCAGGGCGACCAGCGCGCGTTGCAGTCGCGCGGCGCCGTACAGTTCGCCGGCCCCGTTCATGGCCTCGGTCACGCCGTCGGTCACGACGCAGATCCATTCGCCCGCGGCAACGCTGCGATACTCCACCGGGTAGGCGAAATTCTCCATCACGCACAGCGGCGGGCCGCCGGAATGCTCGAGGCGCTCCAGCGCAGCGCCCGGCCGTCGTGCGAACGGCGGCTCATGGCCGGCGTTGCAGAATTCGAGCATCCCGGTGCGCGTATCCAGAATTCCCGCAAAGGCGGTAACGAACAGCGACTCCGGATTCTCGCACGAAACCTCGGCGTTGGCGCGCACCATCAGACCGCCGACGTCGTCCACGCGCCGCGCCGCGCTCTTCAGCAGGGTCTTCGACAGCGCCATGAACAGGCTCGCGGGCAGGCCCTTGCCGGATACATCCGCCACGATGAAGAACAGCCGGTTTGCGTCGACCATGAAGCAGTCGTAAAAATCCCCGCCCACCGTTCGCGCGGGCTCCAGCAATGCATCGACCTCGAAGCGCCGCTCCTGCGCGAACAACTCCTGCGGGTCGGGGAGCAAGCCCATCTGGATGCGGCGCGCGGACTCCAGTTCTCCGCTGACGCGCGCCGCCTGCTCGCGCAGCCGCCGGCGCTGCTCGTCGGCCTCGCTCAAGGCCTGGGCCAGCACGATGCCGAATACCACGGTCGCGCCAATCGCCGGCCAGGCCACGTCCAGCAGCAAACCCTCCTGCAGGAAGCCCGTGAGTCCGAGCCCGGCGAGCGCGGCCACGACGGCCCCGTAAAGAGTGATGGAGGATCCCACGCCCAACGCGGGTACCGCGAACGCCAGCATCAGGGCCGCCGCCGCCAGCAGTGCGAGCTCGAGGGCTTGCAGGTTGGCCGGCCGGCGCAGGTGCGCGCCGTCGAAGATCTGCTCCAGGATCTGCGCGTGGATTTCCACCCCCGGCACGCGTTCACCGAGGGCCGTGGTCTGGTAGTCGAGCAGCCCGAGCCCGGTCACGCCGATGAGCACCAGCTTGTTCTCGAGTTCCGCCGCCGCGACGCTTCCTCCCAGCACGTCGGCCGCGGACACGAAACGCGCCGTATCATGCGGCCCATAACGGATCCAGAAACTGCCGTCCGCATGCGCTGGCAGGGAAATGTCGCCCAGCCGCATTTCGGCCTGGTCGTGCCCGCGCCCGATCAGGGCGAGCGGCGCGCCGCTCGCCACCCGCAGCATCTCTATGCTCAGTGCCGGCACGATGACTTCGCCGATGCGTCCGGCCACGAGCGCGCGCCGGATCACGCTGCTCTCCGGATCCACGCTGAGCAGGCCGCGCCCGGCGGCGGCACGGTCGATCGCCGGCAGGCTTTGCAGGTGACCGGCGAAGCGGCGCAGATTCAAGTCGGCGCCGCCGCTGATCAGGATCGGCACCGCATCAGGAGGCTGCAAATAGCGCGCATCCACCGTCTCGAGGCCGGCGATGCCGAGCACTACCTTGCGCCCGCGAATGGCTGCTGCCAGCGCCGCGTCGTTGGACGGCAAGGCGCGCAGGCGCCGCGCCACATCGGCGGACATGTCCCGGACTTCCTGGGCGACCTCGCCCGGTGAAAACCGGTCGCGTTCAGGAAACAGCAGATCGACGCCGATGGCCGCCGGCCCGGCGTTCGAAATCATGGCCAACAACTGCGCCACGCGGGTGCGCGGCCAGGGCCACTGGCCGTAGCGCGCCAGCGCGGGCTCATCGATCGCCACGATGACCGCAGGCGCGCTGACGCGCTCGCGCGGATACAGTCTCTGGTAGCCGTCGAACAAGGCGTGGCGCAAGCCCGGCACGAACGGCGGCTCCGCGGCGAGCAGGAGCAACAAGGCGAACACCAGGGCAAGCGGGCCCGTCCGCTTGGACCACGTGGACTTCAGACGTCGATCTCCAGGCCGTCGTAGGCCGCGGATATCTGCAGCGGCCGCGTGCCGCGCGTCAGCTCCTCGAAGCGACGGGTTTCCTTCAGGACGCCTTCAATCGTCGCATCGTCGTACGCCGGCTCGTGATGGAACAGCACCAGGTGCTTCACGTTCGCCATCTGGCAGAGCTCGACTCCGATGATATTGCTGGAATGACCCCAGTCCGCTTTAACCGATATCGCGTCGGCCAGCGAGTACATGGCGTCGAACACCACGAGATCGGCGCCCTGGAAGAAGCGCACGAAGCGATCCGTCTGCGAGCGATTTTCGAGTTTGTGCTCCGAGTCCGTGGTGTAGACGACGGATTTTCCCTGGGTCTCGAAGCGATAGCCGTACGAATCGCCGGAGTGCATCTGCGGCGCGGGCGTGACCTGGATCCCGGAAATTTCGTGCATGCGGCCGGGCGCCAGCGTCACGAACTCGATGTCGGCCGCCAGCTGGGAAAACTCGACGGGAAAGCAGGGCGGCGCCTGCTGCAGCCGGAATGCGTGCTCCATGACCTGG
>JAABQT010000231.1 GCA_011391295.1 Betaproteobacteria bacterium | reverse complement strand
CAAGTTCCCCGAGTTCACCGCGCCCTCGCCCGGTTATCACGGCGTCATCTTCCACGAGACCTTCGGCGATTTCGGTTTTACCATGAAGGCGCGCATGGAAATCATGCGCACTTTCGGCCCGACGCTCGCGCCGATCAACGCCTGGCTGTTGCTGCAGGGCCTGGAGACGCTCGGGGTGCGCATGGACCGGCATTGCGCCAATGCGCTCGCGGTGGCCAAATACCTGCAAGGCCACAGGCAGGTTGCCTGGGTGAACTACCCCGGCCTGCCGGACAACAAGTACTACAGGCTGGCGCAGAAGTACCTGCCGAAGGGCGCTTCGGGCTTGTTGAATTTCGGCGTGAAGGGCGGACCAAAGGCGGGTGTGCGCTTCATCGAATCGGCGCAGTTCATGAGCCACCTCGCCAACATCGGCGACGCCAAGACCCTCATCATCCACCCGGCCTCGACCACGCACCGGCAGATGACGGACGAAGAGCAATCGAAAGCGGGCGTCACGCCCGACATGATCCGCATGTCGGTGGGCATCGAGACGCTCGAGGACATTCTCTGGGACATCGATCAAGCACTCATGGAGGCAGCCAAAGCATGATCAGCTATCAGATCGTCGAACACGGCAAGCCCTTGCAGAAGGTGATGCACGAAACGCCGACGCCGAAGGGCACCGAGGTTCTGGTGCGCGTCACGCGCTCGGGCGTGTGCCACTCGGACGTGCACATCTGGGACGGATATTTCGACTGGGGTGGCGGCAAGCGCTTCTACGTGAAGGAGCGCGGCTGCATCCCGCCCTTCACCCTGGGCCACGAGCCCTTCGGCGTGGTCGCCGCGGTGGGCCCGCGCGCGAAGGGCGTCAAGGTCGGGCAGAAGAAAATCGTCTACCCGTGGATCGGCTGCGGCAAGTGCCCGGTGTGCAAGGCCGGGCAGGACAACTACTGCATGAAGGCGCAGTTCCTCGGCGTGATGAAACCGGGCGGCTATTCGACGCACGTGCTGGTGCCCGATGCCAGGTACCTGATCGACGCCGCCGGCATCGACGAGGGCTTTGCGGCGACGCTCGGCTGCTCGGCGATCACTGCCTACAGCGGGTTGAACAAACTGCCGAAGCTCGGGCCGAAGGACTGGGTCGCCGTGATCGGTTGCGGGGGCCTGGGCCTGGTCGCCCTTTCCATCCTCAAGGCGACGGGCGTGAAGAACGTCATCGCCTGCGACGTGGACGAGGCAAAGCTTGCCGCGGCGAAGAAGCAGGGCGCGAAACTCACGCTCGACACGCGCGCGCCGGACGCCGCGCAAAGACTGGGTCAGCTCGCAATGGGCAATCTTGCGGGCACCATCGACTTCGTCGGTATGCCGGCCACCGCGGCGCTCGGCACCGGCGCGCTGCGCAAAGGCGGGCGCTACGTGCTGTGCGGACTGTACGGCGGCGAACTGGTGCATCCCCTACCGCCGATCGCGCAGCGCGCCATCGGCATCGTCGGGTCCTACGTGGGTAACCTGCAGGAGTTGAAGGAAGTGGTCGCGCTGGCGAAGAAGAAGAAATTGAAGGCGACGCCGGTGGAGCTGCGCCGGCCGGAAGAGGTCAACCGTACGCTGGAAGAGCTGAAGGCGGGGAAGGTGCTCGGGCGGGTGGTGCTGGATTTCGAGGCCGCGCAGTGAGGACGACTATTTCTTCCCTTGCTGCTCGAGCGCCTGCTTGAGGCTGAGTTTGGCATCGGGGTGGCCCTGCGCATCCGCTTTGCGCAGCCACTCGAGCGCCTCCTCACGGTTCTGCGCGACGCCGCGGCCCGCCCACAGGACCTGTCGACCGCGAGGGCTAGGCTAAC
Organism: Betaproteobacteria bacterium; assembly: GCA_011391295.1. GTDB lineage: Bacteria > Pseudomonadota > Gammaproteobacteria > Burkholderiales > SG8-39 > JAABQT01. The sequence goes on along the minus strand of JAABQT010000231.1, from coordinate 1,521 downwards.
CCCCGAGCGCCTGGGAGAGCGAGCGCGTGAGTTCCGGCGCCGCGGATCGCAGCTTCGCGTCCTCGGTGACCAGCCGGGTGCCGAGCCCCTGCGCGGCGCCGAGAAAACGGGCGTCGTAGGCGGACACGCCGTACTCCCCCGCGATCGCCAGCGCGCGCGCGTGCGGTAGATTGACCAGGCGGCTCATGGTGCGTTCCGCCGAGGCAAGCAGCGAAGCGGCCGCAACCCCGCCCAGTGCGCCTTTGCGGCGGTAGGTGGCCAGGATGTTGGAGAACTCGACCAGCAGGAAGCTTTCGCTGCGCCAATCGGCGTCGTGGGCAAAGAGCGCCTGCGCGTCCCGCGTGCGGTCGCCTTCCAGCAGCAGGTAGGCCACGATGTTGGTGTCGACCGCGACCACGGCGGACTAGTCCCGGCCGGCGGCGATGGCGTCTTCGATCTCGGCGAGCGTCACGGGCTTCCTGCCACGCAGGCGCACCGGCTTCGGTGGGCGCGCCGGCGCTTCGGCCGCGGGCTGGCTCGCCATGCCCGCCTCGAGAAGCTGCGCGACCTCGTCCTTCAGCTTGCGGTTGCGGTGCACGGCGCGCAGCTTGATGCGGCGCATCAGGTCGTCGGGCAGCTCGAGCGTCGTTTTCATGGACCCAGTTTCCCATAAAACTGGCTAACCGTCCATGTTTCGCACAAAGCAGCACGGCGCGCGAGGCGCAGCTATTAGAATACCTGCCCCTCCATCGAACTTTCGGCGCTCCGTGACCCCCTTCTCCTGGACCAACCCCTACCCCTGGCCGCGCCGGCCGCTGCTGGCGAAGAACGTCGTCGCCACCTCGCAACCGCTCGCCGCGCAGGCCGGCCTGCAGATGCTCGCCGCCGGCGGCAACGCGGTGGACGCGATTCTCGCCACCGCCATCACGCTCACGCTGGTCGAGCCGGTCTCGAACGGGATCGGCTCGGATGCTTTCGCCATCGTCTGGGACGGCAAGGAACTGCACGGCCTGAACGCCTCCGGCCGCTCGCCCGCCGGTTGGACGCCCGAGTTCTTCAAGGATCAACCCGCCATGACGCAGCGCGGCTGGAACAGCGTGACCGTTCCGGGCTGCGTTTCGGCGTGGTGCATGCTCTCGGAAAAGTTCGGCAAACTGCCGTTCGAGAAATTGTTCGAGGCGGCGATCCGCTACGGCAAGGAGGGTTTCCTCGTCTCGCCCACCATCGCCTCGCAATGGGCGAAGCAGGTGCCCGAGCTGAAGGGCCAGCCCGGGTTCGCCGAGGCATTTCTGCCCGGCGGCCGCGCGCCGCAACCGGGAACGCTGTTCCGTTTTCCGGACCACGCCACCACGCTGGAAGCCATCGCCAAGACCAAGGGCGAAGCGTTCTACAAGGGCCCGCTCGCCGAGCGGCTGGCGACGCACTCCAAGCAGCATGGCGGCGTGATGACCGCGGCGGATATGTCGGCGCACGTGTCCGACTGGGTCAAGCCGCTCGCCATTGAATACCGCGGCTACACGCTGCACGAGCTGCCGCCCAACG
>JAABQT010000230.1 GCA_011391295.1 Betaproteobacteria bacterium | reverse complement strand
GAAGAACAGGCACGGGTACTCGTTCTGCAGCTTGACCCAGTTCTTCAGCACGCCGTGGTAGTGGCCGAGGTGCAGCGCGCCGGTGGGGCGCATGCCGGAGAGGACGCGGGTTTCGAACATCGCGCTAGATCTGGAACATGGTACCGATGACGCGGTACGAAAAGCTGATCATCGGCGCGAGGATCACGCCGAGCGCACTGGTGAACAGCAGCAGCAGCAGGATCGGGAAACCCCAGG
>JAABQT010000229.1 GCA_011391295.1 Betaproteobacteria bacterium | reverse complement strand
CCCCAGGGCTCGAGCTTGGCGTAGCGCAAGGCGATGTGCCGCGGCAGCAGGCCGGCCAAGATCCTGCCGCCGTCCAGGGGCAGGATCGGCAGCAGGTTGAGCAGCATGAGGATCACGTTGACCTCGATGCCGGCCCTGCCCGTCTGCAGCATCGGCAGCGAGAAGTAGTTGGCGGGCAATTCGCTCGCCAGTTTGAACAGCGCCGCCCAGCAGATCGCCATCACGAGATTGGCGCCGGGGCCGGCGGCCGCGACCCAGATCATGTGCTGGCGCGGGCGGCGCAGCGCCGAGTAGTTGACCGGCACCGGCTTGGCCCAGCCGAACAGCAGTCCGGCGCCGCCGGCGAGCTTGCTCAACACGAGGATCATCGCCGGGACGATGATCGTGCCGACCAGGTCGATATGGCGCACGGGATTGAGGCTGACGCGCCCCTGCGCATACGCGGTCAGGTCGCCGAAGTGGCGCGCGACGTAGCCGTGAGCAGCTTCGTGCAGCGTGATTGCGAGGAGCACGGGGATCGCGTAGATCGCGATTGTCTGTACGAGCTGGGAGATGTCCATCGTGCTGCGGCCAATGTTATCAGAGCGCCCCGGCGCGCCTGAACGCGGCGAGCGACCCTTTGCCCTCGCGCAACACCACCGGTTCGTCTCCCGTGAGGTCGATGACCGTGGTGGGCTGCACGCCGCAGGAGCCGCAGTCGACGACCAGGTCGAGTTCGTGCTCGAGCGCCGCGCGAATCGCGGGCGCTTCGGACAACGGCTGCGAGGCGCCGGGCAGGATCAGCGTCGACGAAAGCATCGGTGCGTTCAACTCCACAAGCAGTGCCAGCGCCGCGGCGTGCGCCGGCACTCGCACGCCGATGGTCTTGCGGCGCGGATGCTGCAGGCGCCGCGGCACCTCGCGCGTGGCGCGCAAAATGAAGGTGTAGCTTCCGGGCGTGGCCGCCTTGAGGATCCTGAACTGCGCGTTGTCGATCACGGCATACACCGCGATCTCCGACAGGTCGCGGCACATCAGCGTCAAGTGGTGCTTCTCGTCCACGCCGCGCACGCGCCGCAAGCGTTCCTGCGCTGGCGCATCGCCAAGATGGCAGCCGATCGCGTAGGAAGAATCGGTCGGATACGCGACGAGACCGCCGCGGTGCACGATCTCGGCGGCCTGGCGTATCAGCCTGGCCTGCGGATGCGTGGGATGGACGGAAAAATATTGCGCCAAGGGCTCAAAGCCCCCAGTCGCGCCACACCGGCCGCAACGCCGCATCGAGCGGCGGCAGGCTGCCGAATTCGGCGCCTTCTTCCGGGCCGTGGAAGTCGGACCCGCGCGAGGCCGCGAAATCGTGGTGCGCGGCCAGGGCGCCGAAGTGCCGGTACTGCTCCGGCGAGTGGCTGCCGGTGACGACCTCGATCGCCTCGCCGCCGGCCTGGCGAAACTCCCCGAGCAATGCGTCCATCGCACCCGCGGACAAGCCGTAGCGCCCCGGGTGCGCAAGCACCGCATGGCCGCTCGCCGCGCGGATCCAGCGCACCGCATCGTCCAGGTCGGCCCACTGGTGCGGCACGTAGCCGGGTTTGCCGGGAACGAGGAATCTGCGAAAGGCATCGCGCATGTCGGCCACCGCCTCGATATCGACGAGGAAGCGCGCGAAGTGCGTGCGGCTGACCATCGCCGGGTTCTCCGCGCGTTCCAGCGCGCCTTCGAACGTGCCTTCGATGCCCGCGGCGCTCAGCTCGCGTGCCATGGCGCGCGCGCGCTCGATGCGCCCGCCGCGCACCGCGGCCAGTCCTGCCGCCAGGGTTGCGTCCTGCGGATCGATGCGCAGGCCGAGGACGTGCACCGTGCTGCCGCGCCAGGTGACGGAGATTTCGACGCCATCGACGAACTGCATGCCCGCCGCCAGCGCCGCCGCGCGCGCCTCGGCCAGGCCATCGACCTGATCGTGGTCGGTGAGGGACCACACGGTGACGCCGGCGCGCGCGGCGCGGCGCGCCACCTGCGTCGGCGCGAGCGCGCCGTCGGATACGTTCGAATGGCAATGCAAGTCGATATTCATGCCAGCAGAAATTCCTCCATCAGGCGCGCCACCTGCTCGGGCTGATCGTGATGCAGCATGTGGCCGGCGTCCCGCACCGTGACGTGGCGCAGGTTGCCGAAAGCGGCGCGGCGCTCGGCGTATTGCGCCTCGTCCAGGCCGATGCGTTTCAGTGTATCCGACTCGGCCGCATCCACCCACAGCACGGGCGCGCTTACCTCGTTCCAGCAGGCACGCGCCTCTTCGTAGCGGTACAGCAGCGGATTGACAATCTTGTGCGCCGGATCGCCGCGCAACAGCACGCGCCCGTCCGGAAGTTCGCGGCCCCAGTGCCGCGCCAGGAACTCGGCGCGCTCGCGCGTGAGGCGCGGATTATTCTTCTGCAGCCGGTCGGCGAGCGCGCCGTAGCCGGCATAGGGCCTGAAGCCGCTGTTCTCGCGCAGTTCGTCGAGCCACAGGCCGTAGCGCTTGGGCGCCTGCTCCGCGCGCGTGGGCGCCATGCCCAATCCTTCCAGGTTCACCAGCCGCCGCACGCGCGCCGGGCGCACGCCCGCGTACAGCGCGGCGACATTGCCCCCGAGGCTGTGGCCGGCGAGATTCACCGGCGCCTCCGGCTGGATGCGCTCGAGCAGCAGGTCAAGGTCGGCGACGTAGTCCGCAAACCAGTAGCAATCGGACTTGCCCCAGTCGGTCAGACCGTAGCCGCGCCAGTCCGGCGCGTACACGTCCCAATCCAGGCGCAGCGCGTCCACCAGGAACTGGAACGACGCGGAAACGTCCATCCAGCCGTGCAGCAGGACCACGCGTTTGCCCGCATCTCCCTGCCAGTGGCGCACGTGGTAGCGCAGGCCGCGCACGTCGAAATACAAGGCTGTGCTGTCTTTCATCGGCTCAGTGGAACGCGAAATCGACATCCGGCCGGTATCATAGCGACCCTGCATGCCAATTTTCTCTATCGGCGACAAGCACGTGGTGCTGCGCGGCGCGCACCACTACATTGCGCACGACGCCACGCTGGTCGGCGCGATCACCCTGGAGGCCGACGTCAACATCTGGTTCCAGGTCGTGATC
>JAABQT010000228.1 GCA_011391295.1 Betaproteobacteria bacterium | reverse complement strand
GCCGACCAATGCAACCAGCGCTCGGCGCCGCTGGCGTCGCGCTCCAGCACCTCGCGCTCGTACGCCGGCGCCTGCGGCGTGATCAGCGCGAAATTGCGGCGCAGGGCCTCGCGCGCCTGCGCGCTCAGACCGTCCAGCACGGCACGGCCCAGTACGTGGTCCGGTTGCAGCCCGAAAAAGCGGCAGTAGGCGCGGTTGACGAAGGTCGCGACGGAGTCCGGCAGCATGCGGATGATCAGCTCGGTCTGGTCTTCGACGATCGCGCGATAGCGCCGCTCGGAGAGCTCGAGCGCCCGCTGCGTATCTAGGTGAGTTCGGCGTTGCCGCGCCTCTTCCAGGGCCCGCACCACCGCGGACGCCAGGCGGCTCAGGTTGCCCTTGAGCACGAAGTCGGTCGCGCCCGCGTGCAGCGCCGCGACCGCGCGCTCTTCGCCAAGCGCCCCCGAAACCAGGATGAAAGGGAGCAACGCATCCTCGGCGCGTACGCGGGCAAGCGCCTCCAGTCCGGTGTAGCCCGGCAGGCTCTGGTCGGCGAGCACCAGCGCCCAGCCACCCTGAGCGAACATGCGCTCGAAGGCTTCGCGCCCGCCGGCGACCGCGGCCTTGAATTCCAGCCCCGTCGTGGCGAGCGCGGCAAGCGTCAGCGCTGCGTCCGCCTCGGAGTCCTCCAATACCAGCACGCGCATGCCCGCCGATCCCTCCGCCGCGCTCCGGCGGCGCTTCGTTGAGCTGCACCCAGAACAAGATTGGTGGAGTGGAAGGGGATCGAACCCTCGACCTCCGCATTGCGAACGCGGCGCTCTCCCAGCTGAGCTACCACCCCTGGGGAAGCCGCGGATTTTACAGCACAACCGGTACCGCGAGCCACGGGTTGCCGCGATGCGCCTGCCGGAGCGCAAGGCCGGGCCCGGAGCCTAGATTTTCTTCTCGAGCGGCGCGCGCATCGGAACGAAGGTATGCACCGACTTCAGCGCCGCAATCTGCAGCTGCACGTCCCAGTAGTAGTACTGCAGGGCACTCACGACCAGCAGGCCGACCAGAATCATCTCTCTGAACAGCCGCCGGCGTTCCAGTTCGCGATGCGCGTGCGGCTGACTGCCGGCAACTTCCCTGAGATAGTCGAGCAGTTCGGCGTGCGAGCGCAACGGCCTGCCCGCCAGCTCCTCGATGTAACGGTGCAGCGATGCGGGGGAATTGTACGAGTCGTCCTCCGACGCACTGCGCGCCTCGCGCGTAGCGGACGCCGCGCGCCGGCCCGCTTCCTTGAGCCACTGCGCCAGTTCCTCTCCCATGCCCTGTCCACTCTCGCTCACGCCATCCCCTGTTGCGTGCTCGTAACTTCGACTCTGACATAGCCGGCTCGAGCCGGCTTATCCGTGCGTCCGGCTGCGGGCGCTAGGCGGCGCTTTGCTTGAGCACGCGGCGGATGACGTCGGCGAGGATATTCTTGGTGTAGGGCTTGGTGACGTAACCGTCGGCGCCAAGCAGCAGGCCCTTGCCGATGTCTTCGGGCTCGTTCTCTGCGGTGAGCATGACGATCGGCAGCGAGCCCAGCACCGGGTGCCGGCGCATCTTGGCCAGCACTTCGAAACCATTGCCATCGGGCAGCAGCACGTCCAGCAGCAGCAGATCGGGCGCGCCGTCGTCGAGCATGCTGTGCAGGAACTCGTTCACCGTGCGGGCGACGCGCACCTTGTAGCCCGACATGCTCACGCGCAGGTCCGCCAGCGCAAGCTGGTCCGGGTCGTCCTCGACGATCAGCACCACGGAATCGGCCGGCGCCTTGCGCGGCGATGGGCGCTTGTTGAGGCGGTCCGCGGAGATATAAGCGCCGGTGCGCGCCAGCGCCGCACCAGCGCTCTCGGACTCCTTGCGCACGCTTGCCTGATCCATTGCCAGCGTGCGGTCGGCCTCGCGCGTCGAGAACGCATTGCCGCCGTTCCCGCCCGCCGTCGCCGGCTCGATCAGGCCGAGCTCCTCCATCTCCGCCAGCCATTCGTCGAGTACGTCGCGCGGATAGCGGGCGAGCAAATCCTTGAGCACGGCGGCATGGCCACGGAAATCCATCAGCCAGAGAATGCGGCGGTAATCCTCCGGCACCGCGAGATCCTGGCTCTCCCAGGCGGCGCGCCCCGTCCGGGTCAACTGGTAAATGAGTTCCTTCTGCGCCATGCCCTATCCTACCCAGTCCGTTACGATGCCACCATGCCCGATGGCGGACCAGTGATGTCGATTGCGGGATTCACCGACCCGGCCAGCTCCCTGTCCCACCTTGCGGGCGCCGCGGTATTCGCGGTCCTGGCGGTCCTCCTGCTGCGTCGCGGACGCGGCGACACCGGGCGCATGGTCGCGCTCTCCGTGTTCGCGTTCTCCTGTGTGCTGCTGCTGTCGTTCAGCGGCGTGTACCACCTGCTTGCACCGGGCACCGACGAGCGGGCGGTGCTCAAGCGGCTCGACCACGCCGCCATCTTCGTGCTGATCGCGGGAAGTTTCACGCCGGTGCACGTGATCCTGTTCAGGGGTGCCTGGCGCTGGGGCATGCTGACAGTCGTCTGGGGCGCGGCGCTCGCCGGCCTGATTCTCAAAACCGCTTTCTTCAGCAGCGTGCCCGAATCGCTCGGGCTGGCGATGTACCTGGGATTGGGATGGTTGGGCATTTTTTCCGGCATCGCGCTGGCACGCCGCTACGGCTTTCGCTTCATCCGGCCCCTATTGTGGGGCGCAGCCGCCTACACCGTAGGCGCGGTGGCCGAGTTCCTGCGCTGGCCGGTGCTGCTGGCGGGCGTGGTCGGGCCGCACGAGCTGTTCCATCTCGCGGTTCTGGCCGGTATCTCCTGCCACTGGGCGTTCATCCTGCGCATCGCCGCAGGCGCGCCGGAGACTTTCCGGCGCTACTGAGCGGCCTGGCTGAGCGAAGATCCCGCGGCAGCGCCGCCTGCCGGATCCAGCGCGCGGCAAGGCCCCAATACTGTCAGCACCACCATTGCATGTCGCAGGTTCTGCGTGCCGTGCAGGAGCGCTCGCGTGCCGGAACGGCGGCGGCGGACTTGCGCAGCGACGATCGGTGCCGCGTCCACACGCGCCGGCACGGGGAGCGGCTCGGCCGCCGGCGCCGCTTGCGTCCTTCCCCAGATGTCGGCGAGAGGCTCCTCCGGCGCAGGCGCTTCAGCCTGCTCGGCTCGCTCGGCTGCCGCCTCCTCCTGCCGCCGCCTGGCCGCAGCGCGCTGCGTGAGGAAATTGAACAGCATGATGCCGCCAATGATCAGGATATAGATCAGCAGGTCGGGCGAAAACTTGTTCACGCGTTCGCCTCCTACTTCCTCGGGGCGGCCGAGGAATCATCGCCGCCGCTGGC
>JAABQT010000227.1 GCA_011391295.1 Betaproteobacteria bacterium | reverse complement strand
ACAGCGCCGAATCCACCGCCTCGCCGGCGATGGTCGAGCCGATGGTGCGCGTCCACAGCCAGCGGCCGGCGGTGGCGATCTTCATCCTGGCGAGCACGTAGGAGTTCACGAACTCGCCGCAGAAATAGGCGATCATCGACGCACCGGCAACGCGCCAGGCGGTGCCGAAGGCGATCTCGTAGGCTGCCTGATTCTTCCAGAACGGCGCCGGCGGCAGCGCCACCACGACGCTGGCCATGAACGAGGCGAAGGCGAGGCCGGCGAATCCCGCCCAGATCACGCGCCGCGCGCGCGCGTAGCCGTAGACCTCGGTGAGCACGTCGCCGAACACATAGGAAATCGGGAAGAACAGCACGGCCGCGCCGAACACCAGCGTACCGATGAGGGGCAGCTCGACCTGCGAGATCTTCGCCGGCCCGATCAGGTTGGCGCAGATCAGCACCGTGACGAAGGCCGCCATCACGAACTCGTAGTAGCGGTACTGGCGGGGCTGCGCGCCGCCCGGACGTGCAGCGGCGCTCACGGCAGCCTGGGTGCGTACTCGCGCGCGCCGGGCTCGAGCTGGATGCGCATGGCGTCGAGCATGCGGCTGACCATGGCGTAGAACGCCGCGGTCAGCGACAGTTCGACGAACATCGCGTGGTCGAAGTGCTTGCTCACGGCGGCGTAGACCTCGTCGGTGACGTCGGCGTTGGTCACCGCCTCGGCGAGCAGCAGCGCCGCTTTCTCGCGCTCATCGAATTCCTTCGAGCCGCGCCAGTGCGCCAGCGCCGCGATCTGCGCTTCGCGCACGCCGGACTTGCGCGCCATCCTGAGGTGCTGCGCCCACTCGTACTCCGAGCGCATCAGCTGCGCGCCGCGCAGGATCATGAGCTCGCGCAGTTCGCGCGGGCTCTTGCTCTGGTGGCGGATGGCGTTGGCGAATTCGGTCCAGGCGGCGGCGAGCGCCGGGTGATTGCCAAGCGCGCGGTACAGGTTGGGCGGGTCGATCCACAGCGCCTCGAGGCGCTTCTTCAGCGTGGGGTCGAACTCGACGTTGGGCACGCGTTGCATGGCGGCATAATAGCCGAATGATTTCCGCCGCAGCGGTCCGGGATTTCCAGTTCACGCGCGTGCCGCCTGCGTTCCTCGAGGACCCCTATCCCTGGTACGCGGCGCTGCGCGAGCAGGACCCGCTGCATGCGCTGGAGGGCGGCGGGGTGTTCCTGTCGCGCTACGAGGACGCCATCGCCGTGTACCGCGACCCGCACGCCAGCTCCGACAAGAAGGCGGAGTTCCACGCCAAGCTCGGCGACTCTCCGCTGTACGAGCACCACACCACCAGCCTGGTATTCAACGACCCCCCGCTGCACACGCGCGTGCGCCGCATCATCATGGGCGCGGTGAACCAGAAGGCCATCGCGCGCATGGAGGGCAATGTCGCGCGTCTGGTGGACACGCTGCTGGCGGAGATGGCGGACAGGGGCACGGTCAATTTCATCGACGCCTTCGCCGCGCAGATCCCGATCGAGGTGATCGGCAACCTGCTCGACATCCCCCACGCCGAGCGCGCCCCGCTGCGCGGCTGGTCGGTCGCCATCCTGTCCGGGCTGGAGCCCAGGCTCACGCCGCAGATGCTCGATGCCGGCAATCGTGCGGTGCGCGAGTTCGTCGCTTACCTCAAGGGGCTGGTCACCACGCGGCGCAGGCATCCGGGTGACTCCGAGACCGACGTCCTCACGCGGCTGATCCAGGGCGAGAAGGATGGCGAACAGCTCACGGAGAAGGAGCTCTATCACCAGTGCATTTTTCTGCTCAACGCCGGGCACGAAACCACCACCAACCTGATCGGCAACGGCCTGTGGGCGCTGCTCAACAATCCGGGGGAACTGGCGCGTCTGCGCGCCGACCCCGCGCTGGTGCCCTCGGCGATCGAGGAGATGCTGCGCTACGACGGCCCGATCCAGCTCAACAACCGCCGCCTCACCGCCCCGGCGACGCTCAGCGGCAAGACCCTGCCCGAGGGCACGCTCATCACCATCGGCATCGGCGCCGCGAACCACGACCCGGCCCAGTTCCCGCAGCCCGAGCGCTTCGACGTCGCGCGCAAGCCCAACCGCCACCTGGCCTTCGGCCAGGGCGAGCACGTCTGCGTCGGCATGAACGTGGCGCGCATGGAGGGCCGCATCGCACTGGCGGGCCTGATCGCCCGCTTCGCGAATATCGAGCTGGACGCAGAACCGGAACGCGACCGGCGCGTGCGCTTCCGGGGCTTTCGCAAGCTCCCGGTGCGCGTCAGTTGATTTGCGCTACAGCGGCCGGATCTGGACCTTGCGGAACTTGATGACGCCGGCCGCGTACTGCAGGCCGATGCGCCCGTCCTTGAGCAAGCTGTGGTTGACCTCGACCGTCTTCACGCCGTTCAGCACCAGCACGATGTGCGTGCCTTTCACGCTGATGTCGTACGTGTTCCACTTGCCCCCCGCCTTGGGCATGGGAGCGACTTTTGCGATGTGCACCAGGCTGCCGGTGCCGTAGCTCGGATCCGGGCGCTGGTCGAAGATGTTCGCCTCGTAGCAGATGCGGTCGGTGAGCACCTCGGGATTGCCACAGCGCATGTAGACGCCGCTGTTCGCGTCATCGCTCGCCCAGAACTCGACCTTCAGTTCGAAGTCCTTGTAGATGCCGTCGGTAACCACAAACCCGTTGTCCTTGCCGGTCTTCCTGTCGGCCACGACCGCGCCGCCTTCGATCCTCCAGTTGGCCTTGCCCACCGTATACCAACCTTTGAGGCTGCTCCCGTCCAAGAGCGTGACCCAGCCCCCGGTGGAGGTCCCGGTCGCGCAACCGGCCAGGCCGGCGCCGAGGACCAGAAATCCGATGATGATTGCAGACAGCCGCTTCATGTTCGCTTCCTCCCAGAGTCACGACGTTGGATACCCGACCAGCGGACGGGAGAGCATGGTCCGAATCCCACCCCGGCGTCAACAATTTCCGTGCTACTTTTACCGCCAGGAGGTGGCGCATGGCGAACGAAGGCGAAATGCTGCTCACGGTGTTCCTCAGGCACCAGCAGGACAAGAATCTCGGGGAAATCAACGCGAAGCTCGACGCGACCGGATTCTGGAAGCAGTTCCCGCCGCAGGGCATCGAGGTTGCGTCCTGGTACGTGATGATGGGCATCGGGCAGGTGGTCACGCTGCGCGTGCCCGCGCACCGCCTGCGCGACGTCAATCTCGCGCTGGAAAAATGCGCCTGGGGCGCCTTCACCACCGAATTCCACCCGACCTACGACTTCCGCCCGGTATGGGAGGGGATTCGTGCCAAGCAGAACTAGAGCGGTACCAACAATCCAGGAGGAGACACCATGAATCGGAAGCAAA
>JAABQT010000226.1 GCA_011391295.1 Betaproteobacteria bacterium | reverse complement strand
GTTCACGGCGCGCGGGCCCTTGCCGGCGAGGAAGAGTAGGTTGCCGGTGCGCACCGCGTTGACGTAGTTCGCCACCGGCGCCGACACCGCGCCGAGGTCGATGCCGAACTGTTTGAGGCGTTTTTCCGCGCTCAAAGCCGCACTACCTTGCCCGGGTTGAACAGGTTCTCCGGGTCGAAGCTGCGCTTGATATCCCGCATCAGGTCGACCGCGTCGCCCAGCTCTTCCTGCAGGTAGGCCTGCTTGCCGATGCCGATGCCGTGCTCGCCGGTGCAGGTGCCTTCCATGGCGAGCGCGCGCTTCACCACGCGCAGGTTGATCGCCTTGGCCTCTTCCATGTCTTTCCTGCTCGCCGGGTCGATCAGGATCACGAGGTGAAAATTTCCGTCGCCGACGTGCCCGAACAGCGGGATCGGCATCGAGGCCTTCTCGATGTCCTTGGTGGTTTCCACGATGCACTCGGCCAGGCGCGAGATCGGCACGCAGACATCCGTCGAAATGGCGCGCGAGCCGGCCTTGAGTTGCAGGCAGGCGAAGTAGGCGTTGTGGCGCGCTTCCCACAGCTTGGTGCGCTCCTCGGGCTTGGTCGCCCACTGGAAGTCCAGGCCGCCGTTTTCCCTTGCGATCTCCTGCACCATCTCGGCCTGCTCGATGACGCCGGCCTCGGTACCGTGGAATTCCAGCAGCAGCGTCGGCATTTCGCGGTGGCTGGTCTTGTTGTGGCGGTTGAGCGCCGCCATGGTGGTCGCGCACAGTAATTCGCTGCGCGCGATCGGCACGCCCGATTGCAGCGTCTGAATCACGGTATCGGCCGCGCCTTTCACGCTCGAAAAGGCGCACACTGCCGCCGACATCGCCGCCTGCACCGGGTGCAGTTTCACCGTCACCTCGGTGATGATGCCCAGCGTGCCTTCCGAGCCGACGAACAGCCGCGTCAGGTCGTAGCCCGCCGAAGACTTCTTCGCGCGGCGTGCGGTCTGGATGATGCGGCCGTCGGCCAGCACCACCTTCAGCGACATCACGGTCTCGCGCATGGTGCCGTAGCGCACCGCGTTGGTGCCCGAGGCGCGCGTGGCGGTCATGCCGCCCAGTGTCGCGTCCGCGCCCGGGTCGATGGGGAAGAACAGGCCCGTGTGCTTGATGAACTCGTTCAATTGCTTGCGCGTCACGCCGGCTTGCACTACCGCGTCCATGTCCTCCTCGTGCACCGCCAGCACCTGGTTCATGCGACCCATGTCGACGCACACGCCGCCCTGGATGGCGAGGATGTGACCCTCGAGCGAGGTGCCCACCCCGTAGGGGATCATCGGCACCTGGTGCCGCCGGCAGATGTTGACGATGTCGCGCACTTCCTCGGTGGAAAGCGGGAACACCACCGCGTCGGGCGGCGCGTAGGGGAGGTAGGACTCGTCCTTGCCGTGGTGCTCGCGGATGCCCGCCGAGGTGGTGACCCGGTCCCCGAGCAGCGCCTGCAGCTCGGTGAGCACGGTGTGGTCGAATTCGCGCGGCTTGTTCATCGGAGCCTCCTGCGCATTGAACGGCGCACCGCGTCCGTTCCAATGCGCGCAGCTATTTTAGCTTTATTTCACCCTCGAACGGCACCATCACGCCCAGTGCCGGAATCTCGAGCGTCACGCGCGCGGCAAGCGTCTCGTCGCCCTTGAGTTTGTCCGCGGCCAGCGCCCGCTGCACCGCCTGCTCGATTTCGCGCTGCGAATTCACGCCCACCATTTTCAGGAACTTGCGGATGCTGAGATTGAAGGTTTCCTGGTCCATGCGTCACGTCCTCCTGTTGAGTATGTCGTCGGCGAGCCGCTTGCCCAGCTCGACGCCCCATTGGTCGTAGCTGTTGATGTTCCAGACCACGCCCTGCGTGAACACCTTGTGCTCGTAGGCGGCGAGCAGTCGCCCGAGGTGGCGCGCATCCAGCTTCTCCAGGCGCAGCGTGCTCGAGGGGCGGTTGCCGGGATAGTGCTTGTGCGGGGGCAGGGCCGGGTCGGTGGTGCCGAAGGCGAGGGCGCGCGACTGCGCCAGCGCGTTCGCGTCGAGCTCGGCGCTCGCGCCGGCGACGATGAAGTCCGCCGGCACCACCTGCGTGCCCTGGTGCAGGAGCTGGTGGAAGGAATGCTGGCTCACCGTGCCTTCGGCACCCCAGAGCACCGGCGCGGTGGCGTACTCGAGCACGCGCCCTTCGCGGTCGACGCGCTTGCCGTTGGATTCCATCTCCAGCTGCTGCAGGTAGGCGGGCACCAGGCGCAGCGCGTGCGCGTAGGGCAGCACGCAGTGCGTGGGCGCATGCAGGAAATTCACGTTCCACACGCCGAGCAGGCCGAGCAGCGCGGGCAGGTTCTGCTCGAGCGGCGTGTCGTAGAAATGCCGGTCCATATCGTTGGCGCCGGCGAGGAACTCCTCGAACGCCCCGGCGCCGAGCGCGGCAAGCGCGCTGAAGCTCGCCGCCGACCACACCGAATAGCGCCCGCCGACCCAGTCCCACATCGGCAGTACCTCGGCGGCGCCGAAAGCGCGCGCCGCGGCCTGGTTGGCGGTCACCGCGATCATGCGGCCGCGCCCGCCCAGCCAGGTTTTCGCAATGCGGGCATTGGCGAGGGTTTCGGTGGTGCTGAAGCTCTTGGACACCGCGACCACCAGCGTGCTCGCGGGCTCGGCGCCGCGCAGCGCGCGCTCCAGATCCAGCGCATCGATATTGGCGGCGAAGCGCACTTCCAGCGTCGCCTGGTCGCCCAGCGCATCCATCAGCAGGCGCGGCCCGAGGTCGGAGCCGCCAGTGCCCAGGTGCACGATGCGGCGCACGCCCTTCAGGTCCTGCGCCAGCTCGCGCATGCGCGCCAGAGTCTGCTTCACCTCCGCGGGCGCCGCATCGCGCGCGCGCAGCGCCGTGTGCCAGGCGGGGCGCGCTTCGGTGGAGTTGACCGGTTCGCCCGCATACAGCGCGCGGCGCCAGTCCGCGAGGCCGCGCTCGCCGGCGAGTTGCGTCAACAGGCGCAGCGTCAGTGCGCCGATGCGCTGATGCGCATAGTCCAGTTCCAGTCCCGGCGCCCGCGCGACGAACTGCTCGCCGCGGCGCGCGTCGCCGGCAAACAGGTCGGCAAGCCGCGCGTCCGTCCAGCTCCTGGCGTGGGCGGCGAGCTTTGCCCAGGCCGCGCACTCGGTGGGCGGGACGGTGCAGGGGCTACTCATCGCGTATCGAGTCCGTACAGGCGGTAGCGTTCGGACTTGTCGCCGGAGCGGCCGACGTCGGCGAGTTTGGACCAGGCCGCATTCGGCCCGTCGAGCTCATCGCCCGGGCGGCCCTGCACCAGCAGCAAGCGGCAGTGCGCCGCGCCAGCCCGCTGCGCGGGCACGGTGC
>JAABQT010000022.1 GCA_011391295.1 Betaproteobacteria bacterium | reverse complement strand
CTCGAGGTTCGTGCTGCGCGACTTGGTGCAGGCACGTTTCGGCGACCGGCTCAGGTTGATCAACGACGGCGTGGCGCGCGAGGGCGAGTTCTACCTGTTCGCGCTGCGCCTGGTGCCGGTGTTCCCGTTCTTCGTCATCAACCTGGTGATGGGACTGACGCCGATGCGCACCTGGACCTTCTACTGGGTGAGCCAGGCCGGGATGCTGGCCGGCACGCTGGTCTATGTCTACGCCGGCGCGCAACTCAGCGAGTTCAGGCTCTCCGGCGGGCTGGTCGCTGCATTCACGCTGCTCGGGCTGTTTCCCCTGGCGGCGAAAAAGGTCCTCGAGGTGCTCAAGGCCCGCCGCGTCTATGCGAAGTGGGACCGACCGGCGCAGTTCGACCGCAACATGGTGGTGATCGGGGCCGGGTCGGCGGGACTGGTGAGCGCGCTCATCGCCGCGGCGGTCAAGGCCAAGGTGACGCTGGTGGAAAAGCACCGCATGGGCGGGGACTGCCTCAACACGGGCTGCGTGCCCTCCAAAGCGCTGATCAAGACCGCGCGCGTGCTCTCGACCATCCGGCGCGCCAAGGAATACGGGCTGAAGAGTGCCGGCGCGGAATTCGACTTCGCCGAGGTGATGGAGCGGGTGCAGCGGGTGATCAAGACCATCGAGCCGCATGATTCCATTGAGCGCTTCGAAGGGCTCGGGGTCGAGTGTGTCCAGGGGGAAGCAAAGATCGCTTCTCCCTGGATCGTGGAAATCAAATGCAATGACGGCTCGACGAAGGTCCTGAGCACGCGCTCAATCGTCATCGCGGCCGGCGCGCGGCCCTTCGTGCCGCCGATCCCCGGCATCGAGCAGACGGGTTACTACACCTCCGACACGCTGTGGGAGCTGCGCGATCTGCCGCAGCGCCTGGTGGTGCTGGGCGGCGGGCCGATCGGTTGCGAGCTGGCACAGGCCTTCGCGCGCCTCGGCGCCCGGGTGACGCAGGTGGAGATGCTGCCGCGGCTGCTGATGCGCGAGGATCCCGAAATCGCGGAGATGGTGGCCAAGCGCTTTCGCGAGGAGGGCGTGGACGTGCGCGTCGGGCACAAGGCGAAGGAGTTCCGCGTCGAGGACGGGCGCAAGGTGCTGATCTGCGAGCACCAGGGACGCGAGCTGGCGATCGGCTTCGACGCGCTGCTGGTGGCCGTGGGGCGCGTGGCCAACACCAGCGGCTACGGACTGGAGGAACTGGGCATCCCGCTGACCAGGACGCGCACCGTGCAGACCGACGAATTCCTGCAGACGATCTATCCCAACATCTATGCCTGTGGCGATGTCGCCGGGCCCTACCAGTTCACGCACACCGCCTCGCACCAGGCCTACTACGCGGCGGTGAACAGCCTGTTCGGCGCGTTCAAGAAAACCCGCGCCGACTACTCGGTGATCCCGTGGGCAACGTTTACCGACCCCGAGGTGGCGCGCGTGGGGCTGAACGAGATCGAGGCGAAGGAAAAGGGCATCGCCTACGAGGTCTCGACCTACGGCATCGACGACCTGGACCGTGCCATCGCGGACGAGGAAGCCCACGGCGTGGTCAAGGTGCTGACCGTGCCGGGCAAGGATCGCATCCTGGGGGTCACCATCGCGGGCGACCATGCCGGGGACCTGATCGCGGAGTTCGTCGCCGCCATGCGCCACGGCCTCGGGCTGAACAAGATCCTCGGCACCATCCACATCTACCCCACGCTTGCGGAGGCCAACAAGTTCGCCGCGGGGGTGTGGAAGAAAGCGCACGCGCCGCAGGGACTGCTGCGCATCGTGGAGAGGTTTCACGCGTGGATGCGCGGCTGATCCTGACGCTCGGCTGCCTGTGGGCGGCGCCAGCGCTGGCGCAGGGCTTCGACCAGTCGCACCAGGCCTGGGACGCGCTGGTGCGCAGGCACGTGGTGCTGCTGCCCGGGAACCATGCCTCCCAGGTGCGCTACGCCGAGATGGCGAAGGAGCGCGCCGCGCTCAAGGGCTACTTCGACGCGCTCTCGAAGGTGCCGAAGGCGGAGTTCGGCGGCTGGCCGAAAAACGAGCGCAAGGCATTCCTCATCAACGCCTACAACGCCTTCACTGTCGAGAAGATCCTCACGCGCTACCCGGACATCCGCTCGATCTGGGATTTCGGCAAGATCTTCGGCAATCCGTTCAAGGACCATTTCTTCACCCTGCTCGGGCGGCGCATGAGCCTGGATGGCATCGAGCACGAAATCCTGAGGCAGCCCGGCGCCTACGACGATGCGCGCGTGCACTACGCGGTGAACTGCGCTTCGATCGGCTGCCCCATGCTGCGCGAGGAAGCCTACGTGGCGGGGCGCCTGGAGCAGCAGCTGGACGAGCAGGCGCAGCGCTTCCTCTCCGACCGCACGCGCAACCGCTATCGCGACGGCAAACTCGAGGTGTCGAAGATCTTCGACTGGTTCAAGGAGGATTTCGAGCCGCGGCAGGCCTATTTCGCGCGCCATGCCGGGGCGCTGGGGTACCCGGGCGGCGCGGTGCCGGTGGAGTTCCTCGACTACGATTGGACGCTCAACGACTTTCGCTCGTCGTCCCCGCGCTGAACGAGGCGGCGGGGATCGTCGCTTGCCTGCGCCGGCTTGCGCCGCTGCGCGCGCGCGGCCATGAAGTGATCGTGGTGGATGGCGGCAGCACCGATGACACCCTGCGGCTGGCGCAACCCCTCGCTGACCGCGTGCTGGCGGCGCCGCGCGGGCGCGCCGTGCAAATGAACGCCGGCGCGCGCGCCGCGAGCGCAGACGCGTTGCTGTTCCTGCACGCCGACACCGAACTGCCGCCGCTGGCGGCGGACGCGGTGCTCGAGGCGCTGCGCTCGCGCGCCTGGGGCCGCTTCGACGTGTGCATCGATTCGCGCGACGCCAGGCTCGGCATCGTCGGCTTCTGCATGAACTGGCGCTCGCGACTCACCGGCATCGCCACCGGCGACCAGGCCATCTTCGTGCGCCGGAATGCCTTTGCGCAGTTCCCGGAGATTGCGCTGATGGAGGACATCGCCTTCAGCGCGCGCATGAAGCGCATTTCGCCGCCCGCCTGCTTGCGCCTCAAGGTGACGACCTCGGCGCGGCGCTGGGAGCGCCGTGGATTGCTGCGCACCGTGCTGCTGATGTGGCGGCTGCGATTCCTGTACTGGCTGGGCGCGGACCCGGGCGAACTTGCGCGCCGATATTCGAACTAGCGTGGTGGTGTTCGCGCGCGAAGCGTGCGCCGGGCGCGTGAAGACGCGCCTGATCCCGCTCCTTGGCGAGCAGGGCGCGGCGCGACTGCACGCGCGCCTGGTGCGCCACGCGCTGCACACCGCGTGCGCGGCGCGGCTGGGCACAGTGGAACTGTGGGCCACGCGCCGGCAACGCGGCGCCGATCTGGGCGAGCGCATGCACCACGCGTTCCAGCACGGCCTGCGCCGCGCGGCGCGCATGATCCTCATCGGCTCGGACTGCCCGGTGCTGCAGGCGCGCGACCTGCGCCGCGCCGCGCGCTGGCTGGCGGGCGGCGCCGACGCGGTGTTCGCCCCGGCAGAGGACGGCGGCTACGCGCTGGTCGCGCTGCGCCGCGTCTCGCCGCGATTGTTCACGGGCATCGAATGGGGCGGCCCGCGGGTGATGGCGCAGACACGCGAGCGGCTCCTCGCGCTGGGCTGGCGCTGGCGCGAGCTGCGCACGGTGTGGGATGTCGACCGGCCCGCGGACTACCGGCGTTTACAGCGCGCGAGACTTCTTCAATAGCGCCGCGACGCGCTCCGCGATCAGGCGGTAGCCGCGCGCGTTGGGGTGAATGGCGTCGGACTTCAGCTCGGAATTGCGCAGGATCTCGCCGATCACCTTGCCTTCATACGGAATGCGCAGTTGCCCGGCCAGCTCGGGGTAGAACGCGGGCGGCGTCAGCGTGAAGCCCTTCTCGGGCGTGCCGATCAGCAGTACACCGGTGCCGTGCGCCTGCGCCAGCGCCACCATGCGGCGCACATTCTCGGCGACCTGCGCCTGGCCCAGGTTGCGCAGGAAATCGTTGCCGCCGATGCACAGCAGGAGCAGCGCGGGCTGGTGCTCGTCCAGCGCGGCGGGCAGGCGTGCGAGCGCGGCGGCGCTGGTTTCTCCAGGCACGCCGGCGCGCACCACGCGGCGCCCAATGAGTTTCTCGAGCTGTGCCGGGTAACTGTCCTGTTCGCGCGCGCCGGTGCCGTAAGTCAGGCTGTCGCCGAAGGCGAGCACCAGCGCGTCGGGCGCGAGCGGCGCCAGTTTCGGCGCATCGCCGCAGGCGGTGGCGAGCAGCGCGATGCTCAGCAGAACGAGACGCCAACCTGCCATTGTTGCGTTCAAGCGTGGAATTTCCACATGCTACACTAGCCCGCAGGTGGCCAGCGCGGCGCGATTTTTCAGCGCGCGCCGGGACAAGCGCCGGGGGAGACCGATGCAGATCAAGAGCCCGAAGGATTTCTGGGCGGGCGCGATGTTCATCGCGTTCGGCGCCGGCATGGCGGCGATCGCAATCAAGGATTACCAGATGGGCAACGCCGTGCGCATGGGCCCGGCGTATTTCCCGACCGTGCTCGGCGGATTGCTCGCCATTCTCGGGCTGGTGCTGCTGCTGCGCGCGCTGGCGCTCAAGGGCGAGAAGATCGGGCGGTTTCATTTTCGTCCCCTGCTGCTGATCCTCGCCGCCTGCGTGGCCTTCGGCTACCTGCTCAAGCCGCTCGGCCTGCTTGGTGCTTTGCTGGTGCTGGTGTTCGTCAGCGCCTACGGCGGGCACGAGTTCAAGCGGAAGGAAGTGCTGATCCTGTATGCCGTGCTGTTCGTCTTCTCGGTGCTGGTGTTCGTGAAAGGGCTGACGCTGCCTTTCCCGATCTGCCCGGAGGCGCTCGAAGAATACTGCCGGTTCTAGCGAGGGCACGATGGAAATCATCGCCAATCTCGCGCTCGGCTTCGGCGTGGCCCTGTCGCCGTTCAACCTGCTGATGTGCCTGATCGGCGTGGTCCTCGGCACGTTGATCGGCGTGCTGCCCGGCGTGGGCCCGGTGGCCACCATCGCCATGCTGCTGCCGATCACTTTCAACCTGGACCCGGTCGCGGCGCTGATCATGCTCGCCGGCATCTACTACGGCGCGCAGTACGGCGGCTCGACCACGGCGATCCTGGTCAACCTGCCCGGGGAATCTTCTTCCGTGGTGACCTGCCTCGACGGCTACCAGATGGCGCGCCAGGGGCGCGCCGGGCCGGCGCTCGCCACCGCGGCGCTCGGTTCCTTTTTCGCCGGCTGTGTGGCGACGCTGGTAGTGGCGATGTTCGCGCCGCCGCTCGCGGAGGTGGCGCTGAAATTCGGTCCCTCGGAGTACTTCTCGCTGATGGTGCTCGGCCTGGTGGCTGCGGTGGTGCTGGCGCACGGCTCGCTCATCAAGGCGATCTGCATGGTGCTGCTCGGGCTGATGCTCGGCCTGGTGGGCACCGACGTGAATTCGGGCGTGCTGCGCTTTGCCTTTGGCGTGCCGGAAATCGCCGACGGCATCGGTTTCGTCACCGTGGCGATGGGCATGTTCGGGCTGGCGGAGATCATCGGCAACCTGGAGCAGAAGGGCGCGCGCGAGGTGTTCACCAGCAAGGTGACGCACCTGTGGCCGACGCGCGAGGACTTCAAGCGCATCTGGAAGCCGATCCTGCGCGGCACCTTCCTCGGTTCGGCGCTCGGCATCCTGCCCGGCGGCGGCGCGCTGCTGTCCTCGTTCGGCGCTTACACGCTGGAAAAGAAGGTGTCGAAGTACTCGCACGAATTCGGCAAGGGAGCGATCGAAGGCGTCGCCGCGCCCGAATCGGCCAACAACGCGGGCGCGCAGACCTCGTTCATTCCGCTGCTCACGCTCGGCATTCCCTCGAACGCGGTGATGGCGCTGATGATCGGCGCGATGATGATCCAGGGCATCGCGCCCGGGCCGCAGGTGATGACCGAGCGGCCGCAACTGTTCTGGGGAATGATCGTGTCGATGTGGATCGGCAACCTGATGCTGGTGGTGCTCAACCTGCCGCTGATCGGCATCTGGATCAAGCTGCTCACCGTGCCCTACCGCTGGCTGTACCCGTCGATCCTGGTGTTCATGTGCATCGGCGTGTACAGCCTGTCGAACAACCCCTTCGACACGCTGCTGATGGCGATGTTCGGCCTGCTCGGCTACGTGTGCGTGAAGCTGGAGTGCGAGCCGGCACCGATGATCCTCGGTTTCATCCTCGGGCCGCTGATGGAGGAGAACCTGCGCCGCGCGATGCTGCTGTCGCGCGGCGATGCGCTGGTGTTCTTCCAGAAACCGATCAGTGCCTCGTTCCTCGTGGTATCGATCATCCTGCTGGCGATCATCGCGTTCCCCAATATCCGCAAGACGAGGGAAGAAGCCTTCCAGGAATAGGCCCGGCGCGCTGCCGGGCCGACTACAGCGCCGCGATGGTCTGAACCTCGACCAGGAACTGCTCGCCGACCAGCCGGTCGACGACCAGCAGGGTGTTCGGCGGGTACTTGCCGTTCGGGAACATCTTCGGGAATTCGCGCAGGCGCCAGGCCATGAATTTCGCGATGTCCTGCGAGTGCACCATGTAGGTGGTGAACTGCGCCACGCTGCCCCAGCCGGCACCCGCGGACTTGAGCGCGCTCTCGATCTGCCTGAACACCCCGGTGCACTGCGTGTCGAAATCGTCGCCCGGCGCCAGCATGCCGGCGATATAGAGCGTTTCCGCCGCGTTCTTGACGCGCGTGATGTGCGAGTACTGCCCGAGCGGCTTGCCCAGCGCGTCCACGTTGCCGATCCAGATTTGCGCCATGCCTGCCCTCCTTATGCGTGCCTGGGCTTGCCGCGCGCGGCAAGCAGCGATTTCATCGCGAACTCCAGCGCGCGCCGCTCGACCGGCTTCACCAGGAAGCCGTCGGCGCCCGCCGCCACGCAGCGGTCGTTGGTTTGCTGGTC
Source organism: Betaproteobacteria bacterium (assembly GCA_011391295.1). Classification (GTDB taxonomy): domain Bacteria; phylum Pseudomonadota; class Gammaproteobacteria; order Burkholderiales; family SG8-39; genus JAABQT01. Next base: position 5,287 of record JAABQT010000022.1, on the reverse strand, counting down.
CGACAGCGCCGAAATGATCATCACTGGCGTGGTCGTATTGGCCGAAGCGCGCCGGATTTCCTTCAGCACCTCGTAGCCGCCGATCCCCGGCATCATCAGGTCGAGCAGGATGGCGTCGTAGGCGTAGTTGCCGGCGAGGTGCAGCGCCTCCTCGCAGGTCCCCGCGAGCTGGGTTTCGACCTTGGTGCCCGCGCTGAGCAGGCGTGCGATCAGCAGGCGTGTGGATTCCTCGTCGTCGACGATCAGGAAGCGATGGCGCGGCGCGGCGGTCTTCTTCGCGGGCATCAGCGCGCCAGTTGCCGGGCGAGGTGGTTGAAATCCCGCGCGTGCAGATCGAAGGCCGGGTCGCGCGTAATGTCGGCCTTGGCTGCCGGGCCGTACTCGCGCGGGCGGGGCACGAAGGCGGTTTTCAGGCCGCAGGCACGCGCCGCGTGCAGGTCGTCCTTGTGCGCCGCCACCAGCATCAGTTCCTGCGGTTTGACGCCCAGCAGGTCCGCGGCGCCGAGGTAGGTCTCCGGGTCGGGCTTGTAGTGGCGCACCAATTCGGCCGAGAGGATGCAGTCCCAGGGCAGGCCGGCGTGCCTGGCCATGTTGGTGAGCAGCGATACGTTGCCGTTGGAGAGCGTGGCGATGATGCGCTTGCGCTTGAGCTTGACCAGGCCCGCCTTCGCGTCCGGCCAGGGACGCAGGCGGTGCCAGGCGCGGTTCAGGTGGTCGATCTCGTCCTCGGACAGCCCGCGGATGGCGAACTTCACCAGCAGCCCGTCGAGGATCATGCGGTGCAGGTCGTCGATCCTGGTCCAGGGCAGCTCGCCCGAGCGCACGCGCGCCATCGCCGGCCGGTAGCCTGCGCGCCACGCGTCGGCGAAGGCGGCCCAGTCCACCTTGAGCTTTTTCCGGCGCCCGAGCAGCGCGCCCTCGCGGATCAGGGAGCCGCGCCAGTCCACGACCGTGCCGAACACGTCGAACGCGAGGGCTTTTACGGCAAGGGCGCGGGCAGGCATGGAGTGAATTCTAATCGCCCGAGCGGGTTTACCTTTTCTTACGTTCGTGCTTCCACAGCACGTCGCCACGCCGGCCGGCGCGGTTCAAGGCGCGGCCGAGCACGAACAGCAGGTCGGACAGGCGGTTGATGTACTGGCGGGCAGGCGCGCCGACCGGCTCCTCGCGCCCCAGCGCCACCAGGCTCCTTTCGGTGCGCCGGGTCACGGTGCGCGCGAGGTGCGCCAGCGCCGCGGCGCGCGTGCCGCCCGGGAGGATGAACTCCCCCAGGGGCTTGAGTTTCGCGTTGTGCGCCTGCGTCAGTTCTTCGAGGCGCGCGACATGGGCTTGCGCGATCATCGTGTGGCCGGGGATGCACACCTCGCCGCCGAGGTCGAACAGGTCGTGCTGCACCTGCAGCAGCGCCGCACGCACCGGCGCGGGAAGTTTCTCCGCGAGCAGAAGGCCGAGGCAGGAGTTCAGCTCGTCGATGTCGCCCAGCGCCTGGATGCGCCGGCTGTCCTTGCCCACGCGCGCACCGTCGCCCAGGCCGGTGTCGCCGGCGTCGCCGGTGCGGGTGGTGATTTTAGATAGCCGGTGGCCCATGGGAAGCGCAGAATTATAGGGTCGTAAACCACATCGAAGGAGGACATGATGGCCGTGCGTAGAGCTTCCTACTACTCCACGAAAGTCCCGCAGCGTCCCGGTGCCGGCGCGCAGTTGCTCGCCGCGCTGAAGGCTTCCAAGGTGAACCTGCTCGCGTTCACGGGTTTCCCCGCAAGCGGAGGCGCGCAGGTCGACTTCATCCCGAAGGACAATGCGAAATTCACGCAGACGGCGCGCAAGGCGAAGATCAAGCTCTCGGCGAGAAAGACGGTGTTCCTCGCCCAAGGCGAGGACCGCCCGGGCGCGCTCACGCAGATCCTCGGCAAGCTCGCCAAGGCGAAGATCAACGTCGTCTCGCTGCAGGCGGTGATCGCGGGCAAGGGCCGCTACGGCGCCATGTTCTGGGTGAAGCGCAAGGACGTGGGCAAGGCGTCGCGGGTGTTGAAGGCGCGCTAGGCGTCGCGGAACTTACGGGATGCCCTGGTCGGGCGCCGGGACGGCCAGACCAGGGCCGCCTGCAAGCTAGCGTTTCAGCGTCGCCTGGCCGAATTGCTCGCGCAGGCGCCGCACGGCCTCGGGCTCACCGCGCACGCGCAGGAACGCGCCCTCGCCATCGGCGCGCTCCTCCAGCACCTCACAGGTGGCGAAGATCTCCCCGCGCAGTTTCTGCGCCGACCAGGGCAGGAACAGTTCGGCCTCGACCAGGCGCCGCTGAAAAAACGCGCGGATCGCCTCGCGCAGCATCGCGCTGTCACCCTCGCGGCGCGCACTCATCACGATGCACCCGGGGTATTTTTCGCGCAGCGCCGCTTCGTCGCCGCCGCGGTCGATCTTGTTGAACACCAGGAGGCGCGGCACGGCCTTGGCGCCGATCTCGTCGAGCACTTCCTCGGTCACCAGCAGCTGCCGCTCGTACCCGGGATCGCTCGCATCGACGACGTGGGCGAGCAGCGACGCCTCGAGCGCCTCGTCGAGCGTCGACTTGAACGAGGCGACCAGCCCGTGCGGCAGGTTCTTGATGAAGCCGACCGTGTCGCTGACCAGCACCAGCGGGACGCTCTCGGGGTGCAGGGCGCGCACGGTGGTATCGAGCGTCGCGAACAGCTTGTCCGCGACCAGCGCCTCGTTTCCCGTGAGCGCGCGCATCAGGGTGGACTTGCCCGCGTTCGTGTAGCCGACCAGCGCCACGCGCGCTAGCCCCTGGCGCTCCTGGCGCCGGGCGCGCTGCGTCTTGCGTTCGAGGTGCATGGCGTCGAGCTCTTTCTGCAGCTCGGCGATGCGATCGCGGATCTTGCGCCGGTCCAGCTCGCCGTGCGACTCGCCGCCGCTGCGCCCGCCGGTGCCGCTGCGCGCCCGGTCTTTCGGCCCGGCCTGCTTGGCAGCTTCGCGCATTCGCGGCCCCATGTAGCCCAGGCGCGCGATCTCGACCTGCGCACGCGCTGCGCGGGAGCTTGCGTGCCGGTGAAAGATCTCGAGGATCACCATGGTGCGGTCCATCACCTCGCAGCCGGCCTCCTTTTCGAGATTGTGCGCCTGCGAGGGGGAGATCTCGTGGTCGACGAGGATGAGGTCGGCGCCGTCCTGCACGAAGTCGTGCAGCTCCTGGCGCTTGCCGAGGCCGAGGTAGGCGGTCGGGTCGAATTTCGGACGCTTCTGCGTGAAGGTGGCGACGACTTCGAATCCCAGCGTCTTCGCGAGCTGGCGCAGTTCGGTCAGCGAGGCATCGAATTCAATGTCACTTACGCTGGGCAACTGCACCGCCACGACGACGGCGCGCGGCGGCTTCTGGTTGACTTCTTGCATCATCGGGCACGCAGCCTATCAGGCAAACCCGTCAAAGCCTCAATTTGCCGAGGCGCTAGGGAGCTTTCTTCGGCAGCCCCGGGAATTGCGGCAGCTCATCGGCAATGTCGAACCACGGCGCTTTGGATGCGACGAATACATGAAACTTCGGTTTTACGCCCGGATCATCGTCGAGCGGCCCGAGGGGAAGGCCGAAAGAAGACGGATCCCGGTCAAAGCGGCTGAGCAGTGGCGTCCCGCAGACGCGGCAGAAACCTCGATGGTTACCTGGAGAGGACTCGTAATAGGCAACGAGTTCTTCACCCTGGACCCAGCGGAAATCCTTGGCGCCAACGCGCGCGCGACTGCGAAAAGCCGCCCCGTGCGCCTTTCGACACATGGAGCAGTGGCAGTGAAGCGCGCCGGACAGTGGGCCATCAATCTCGTATCGCACAGCACCGCAGAGGCAGCTTCCTCGCAACATCGTAGCTCCGCAACGGCCAAGGTCAGCCGCGAAAGCGCGTGCGCGCTGACGTCGACTGGAGCGCAGAGTGGCGCAGCACGGATAGACAATCAAATCCGGGGCCGCCACCAGCCTGGAACAACACCGGCATCGTTACGAGCGTCGACCTCCAATGACACGAACCAGTATCACCACGACCGCGATCACCAAGAGGATATGAATGAATCCGCCCATGGTGTAGGAGCTGACAAAACCCAGTAGCCAGAGGACAACCAGGACAATCGCAATGGTCTCGAGCATTTTTCTACTCCTTTTACCAAAATCTGGCGAACGAATATCTAGCGGCCCACTGCCGCCCGAGGTTCCGGTTGAGGCGCGCGGGCGGAGGCGCGCAGCGGCGGAACAATAGCATCGCCCTCGAACCGATGGTTAGTTGCCATCGTCAGATCGCCAAAGCCTGCACGATGACGGCTTGCGCGTGGCCCCGATATGGAGCGCCGCCAGTGCTCGTCAGAGCGTCGGTGACCTTTTCGATAACGAGATCAAGCGAGACGCCGCGCTTCTCAATAAGCGCCGATCTCGGCGTGCCGCGGATCTGCCCGATAGCTATGCTGCGCGGATCGGCTCCCTCAATTGGGATGCGCTTGGTTTCGATGCGCGTTTCGCGGAAGCGCGCGCCTTCAAGAAGCCGGCGTAAAAGGTCTGGATCATTCATGTCGTACGGCATCCTGAACTTCATCTCAGGATCATCCGGAAACATGGCTTCGACGACCTCTGCGTTCGCCAGGGCGTGTGGGTTATTCTCGATACCATCCCAAACATTGAACAGGAGAATGCCGCCTTCGGTGAGCACGCGCCGCGCCTCTCTGAGCGCGCCCTGCCGATCCGGCACGAACATGATGCCGAACCCGCAAACTACCGCACCAAACTTTTGGTCCTCGAATGGCAGCTTCAGCGCATCGGATTCGCGCCATTCGATGCCGTCGCGACCGACCAGCTTGGCCCGCGCGTATTCGAGCATCACCTTGCTCAAGTCCGTGGCCACGAGCCTCAGGGAGGGGTCGAGACGCTCGCGAAGTCTCCTCGTGACAAGACCTGTGCCGCAGGCGATTTCCAGAACATCACCCGGCGGGAGTTCCGGGAGACGCTGTACAAGATCGGCTGCGAAAGGATCGAACCAGATAGGACCAATGCAATTGTCGTAGTACTCAGGACCCGTAAAACTTGCCGAAGCGCTGACCATAGTTCCCCCTAAAACATGCACTTCATTTGCATCAAGGCAAACCAGACGCTCGACGTCGCACAAGTCTTTTGTTGAGTGCCTTTCCGAGGCAACCCCATACCTGAAGAGTTTATGCCAGCCGTAGAACGAGGTATAAACGGCCCGATACTGGCGCGCAGCCAGCAAAAACAGAGATCGCAGGGGCTAGCGCCCCTTCTTGCGCACTTGGCTCT
>JAABQT010000225.1 GCA_011391295.1 Betaproteobacteria bacterium | reverse complement strand
TCGCTCGCCTACGGCCAGTCGAACTTCGACGAGGGCTCGACGCGCACCCTGACGCTTGACCGCCCCTTCTATGCCCTGGACTCCCGCTGGGCGGCGGGCGCCTCGACCTCGACGGACGATCGGGTGGTCTCGAGCTACGCCGCCGGCGTCGTCGCCGCGCAGTATCGGCAGCGTCACGACGACGCCTATGTGCTGCTCGGCAGTTCCCGCGGATTGGTCGGCGGCTGGGCGCATCGTTTCAGCGGCGGCTTGCGCTACGAGGACGACGCGTACCAGGTCGAGCCCGGCCTCGCCGGCCCCGTGCAATTGCCCGCCGAGCGCACGCTGGTCCTGCCTTTCCTGCGCTACGAAGCGGTGCAGGACGACTTCCGCGAGGTGAAAAACCTCGACCAGATTGCGCGCCCCGAGTATCTGGCGTTTGGCTGGCACGCCTGGCTCGAGTTCGGGCGTGCGGCGCAGGCGCTCGGGTCGACCCAGGCGGTGTCGCAGTACAGCGCCGGCCTGAGCAAGGGCGTGCATGTCGCCGGACCCGGCGCCCTGCTCGCCTCGGCCTCGGTCTCCGGGGAGTACGCGGGCGGCCGCGGCGACCGCGAGCGCCTGAGCGCGGCGGCGCGCTACTACCGGCGGCGCGGCTACAGCACGGTGTTCTATTTGTCCCTCGCCGGCGACGCGACCGACTTCTCCGATGCCACGCAGTATCTGTCGCTGGGTGGGGAATCCGGGCTGCGCGGCTACCCGACCAACTACCAGCTGGGCGCGCGTCGCGTCCTGCTCACGGCCGAGCAGCGCTTTTACTCGGATTGGTATCCATTCCGGCTGATTCGCGTCGGCGGCGCCGTGTTCTGCGACGTCGGCCGCGCCTGGCGCGGGCCATACGAGAGCGCGTCGAGCAGGAATTGGCTGGCCGACGTCGGCTTCGGCCTGCGCCTGCTGAGCGCGCGCTCCTCCGCCGGAACCACGTTGCACGTGGATTTCGCGTTTCCCCTCGGGCATGAGCCCGGCGTCAAGTCCTACCAGTTATCGTTCCAGTCGAAAACCGGTTTCTAGCCCTCAGGCCGCGCCGAAGAAAGCGTAGCCCTTGCCTTTCACCGCCTTTGACGCGTACATCGCCTTGTCGGCGAGTGCGATCAGCGTCTCGCCGTCCTCGGCGTCGTCCGGGAACACGCTGATGCCGATGGCGCAGGACACCCTTGCCGGACCGCCCTCGATGGCGAGCGGCAGCTGGATCATGTCCGAGACCTTCTCGGCCACCATGCCGGCATCCTCGGCACTGTCGAGCTCGCCCGCCAGGATCACGAACTCGTCACCGCCGTAGCGCGCCACGGTGTCCGAGCCGCGCACGCTGGTGCGCAGGCGCGCGGCGAGCTGCACCAACGCCTGGTCGCCCGCCGGGTGCCCACGCGTGTCGTTGATCACCTTGAATTCGTTCAGGTCCACCATCATCACCGCCACCTTCTTGCGGTTGCGCTTGGCCAGTTCCAGGGCCAGCGCCAGGCGCTGCTGCATCGACAGCCGGTTGGGCAGGCCGGTGAGCGGGTCGTGCTGCGCCATGAAGCGCAGGTGCTGCTCCTGCCCGCGCAGCTGCTGCATCAGCAGCTCGCGCTCCCCCGCCTCTTCGCGCAGGCGCGCATTGACGCTGTTCAGCTCGGCGGTGCGCGCGGCGATGCGCTGCTCGAGCTCGAGCTCGTTCTCGCGCGTCGCCTCGAGCAGCAGCTGCTGCGATTGCAGCGCATCGGCCTGCGCGGTGCTGCGCTCGCGCCGCAGCAGGCTGATGCGGTCGCCGAGCGCAAAAGACAGCAGCAGCACGTCGAGCGCGAAGCCGATGTGCAGGCCATAGACGGTGGCGAAATTGGTCGGCACCAGCGCGAAGTTGCGCAGACTGCCGATGAAGATGAATACCAGCAGGGCGGCCCAGGCGAGGAGGAAGAATTTCGCCGGCCGGTAGCCTTCGAGCAGCGCGCGCACCGCGACGAAGGTGGACAGCGCGGCGACCATGAACCCAAGCACCGACAAGGTACGCAGCACCGCACCGTAGGACAGCAGCCAGCCGCTCGCGCCGCACAGGGCGAGCGCGAGGCTCGCGGCGATGATGGCGCGCACCGCCAAGTCGGCGCGCGGCGCGATGCTGCGCGTATCGAGGAAGGTGCGCGCGAACTGCGCCCCCAGCGCCAGCGCCAGCGCCAGCGCGCTCGCCGAGGCGTGATTGGCCCACCACGGGCTTTGCGGCCAGAGGTACTGGTAGGCCAGGCCGTCAAAGCCGAACAGGAAGATGCCGAACGCGGCCGCGTACAGGACGTAATACGCATACACGCGGTCCCGCACCGCGAAAAAGAGCATCAGGTTGTACAGCACCAGCGCCAGTGCCAGGCCGTAAAACAGGCCGAGGACCAGCTGCACGTTGCGGTCCTGCTGCGCGAACACTTCCGGCCGCCACAGCGTCAGCGGTACCGTAAGCACGCTGCGCGATTCGACGCGCAGATAGTACTGGTGCGGCCCGGGCGCGGTGGGCGCGGCGAAGCGGAACAGGAAATTGCGGTGCTGAATTTCGCGCGCCGCCCAGGCAAACTGGTCGCCGGCGATACGCGCCCAGTAGCGCGGTTCGCTCCCCGGCTGCGACTCGGGCAGGTAGAACTCGATCCGATCCAGGCTGGGAAACGCCGCCTCGAGCAGCAACTCCTCGTCCGGCGGCGCGCCGCCCGGCAGGCTGAAGCGCAGCCACCAGACCGAGTTCGTGTAGCCGAAGTTCAGCGGTCCCGCGCCGGCGCGCGCGAAACGCGCCGCGTGCTGCACCCCGCGCACATCTTCCAGCAGCAGCCGCCGCTCTGCGTCCTCGAGCACCTCGACATGGGCGCCCAGGGATACCCGGCCCTCGGCGCCCGGCAGTGGCGCGGGCTCGCGCGCCAGCGCCGCGGACGCAAAGATAATTGCTGCCAGTAATGCAAATGAGCGTCGCATGGGGATCCCTGCAATCATAGCCGCAGGCGTCGCCTGAGTTAAGATGCGCGCCTCCATGCGAGCCATCCAGATCGAGAAACCCGGCGGACCCGAAGTGCTGCGTCCGGCCGAACGGGCGCGTCCCGAACCCAAGCCGCATGAAATCCTCGTCAAGGTCTCGGCCGCGGGGGTGAATCGTCCCGACGTGCTGCAGCGCCAGGGGCTGTATGCCGTGCCGCCCGACGCGTCCGACCTTCCCGGTCTGGAAATTGCGGGCGAGGTCGCAGCCTGCGGCAGCGCGGTGACGCGCTGGAAGCTCGGCGACAAGGTGTGTGCGCTCACCCATGGCGGCGGCTACGCGGAATACTGCGTGACCCCCGAGGTGCAGGCGCTTCCCGTGCCCAAGGGCCTGTCGATGATCGAGGCCGCGTCGCTGCCC
>JAABQT010000224.1 GCA_011391295.1 Betaproteobacteria bacterium | reverse complement strand
CGAGTTGTGCCGCAAGGGCGACTGGGCCGCGGCGATGCAGAAGCAGCGCCCGCTGTGGAGCCTCAACCAGGCATTCGCAAAGTACAACCTCGCCGCGTGCATCAAGGGCGGGCTCGAGCTCCAGGGCTATGCGGTCGGCCCTCCCCTCGCCCCGCAGGAGCCCCTCACGCCCGAAGGCATCGAGGAAGTGCGCCGCGCCCTGACGGCCATCGGCGCCTTGTGATCCGCCTGATCGCTCTCTTCGCCCTGGCGCCAGCGCTCCCACATCAAAGCCTTCTGGCAATCCGTATAGAAAGTCCGCGATCGATACTTCATTTGCAACACTCCTTCTGCTCACGCAGAATCTACTGTGTTGCATCGATCGGTTGAAACCGCAGTCGAAAGCGGACGCTTATCGACGGTCGCTCACGAAAGCGAACTGAACAATCCGCGGGTCCTAGAGGTGGAGAAGAACTGTGGTCTCGTCGCGTCTTGGCGAGCGAGGGCGGGCCAATAAACGCACTCGACCTCTCCGTCAGTACCCGCCTTTGCGCATGCTCTCGGGCAGCCCCGCGATCTTGCCCGCCTGCTTCGACGGGTTGCCCGGAAAGAGGTCGAACAGCGTCTTGTTGTCCACCTCCCGGCCGGGCCACTTGTCCTGCATGGCCTTGAGGATGGCGCGGTTGTTCGGCTGCTCGCCGTTGTGGTTGAAGTAGGCGTCGCGCAGGTACTCGATCACATCCCAGTGCTCCTGCGTGAGGCTGAGTCCCTCGGCGGCGGCGATCGCCTCGCCGACCTCCTTGTCCCAGTCGTCGGTCGATACCAGGTAGCCGCTGTCGGTGGCTTCGAGCACCTTGCCCTTCACTTCGTACGCCATGATCTCCTCTCGGGTGGTTAGTCCGACCTGGAGCGCAGGTCGGCGATGTCCTTGTGCGGGATGAACAGGCCGCAGCCGAACTTGCGCCCGGCGCCGAGGCCGCTTTGCTGCAGCAGCAACGATTGCTCGCGCGTAAGGCCGGCAAGCATCAGGCTGCGGCTCTGGTGGGTGCCGGCCGGGGTCGCGACCGGGGTCACGCGGCCGCACAACATTCTTCCCGGCTGGATGCCGAGCACGCCGAGTTCCTCGGTGGCGGCGATGACGAACGCGGCTTCGTCGCCCGCGGCAAGGACCACGCAGCGCGAGAACAGGGTCGTGATCCGCGACAGCGGCCGCAGCGCCATTTTCTCCACGCGCAGCGGCCAGCCGGCCACCTGCAGGGTGCGCCCGAGCAGCGCGGCTGCGTCCTGCACGCGATGCGCGGGCAGGCGCAGCGCGAGCCTGGCGCGACGCGACAGCTGCAGCAGGGCGTCCGCGCCCTCGGGCCGCATCCAGCCGCTGCCCGAAGCCGCGCCATGCACGGTATGCAGGCCGGCGCGCGGCTCCTGCGCGAACCAGGGCAGCGCCTCCTGGACCGCCTGCTGCAGCGCGTAGGCGTGATCGACCGGCAGAGTGCGGCAGGCGATTGCGAACACTGCGTCCACGATATCGGCGGGGGCATCCTGCATTTCAGTCCGCGGGCAGCGCCGCCTGCAGGGCGTCGCGGTCGAACCACCACTCGTCCTGCACCAGCACATCGACCACGTTGCGCAAGCGCGGCAGGAACAGCGCCGGGTCGTTCAACTCCATGTCCTCGATCCACTTGTTGAATGCCTCCTGTCCGTCGACGCCGCTGTGCCGGCGCGCCACCGTGGCGAGCACCTGGTTGGCGTAGAGCAGCAGGTGTTCGCGCTGGGGATCGCGGGCGCGCAGGTCTGCGAGGTAGTAAGCCGTGACGGCCGCCACCGCCGCGCCGTCGGCATCCGGCGGCGTCTCCTCGACCACGTGCTGCAGCAGCGCGACGCTCAGCTCCGGATCGACCGGGTAGGTCACCGCGAGCCAGATGCCCTGGCCGAGCGCGGCGAGGGACTGCGGCTGCTCTGCGAGGAACAGGATGTCGCAGGCCTGCGCCGCGCCTTCCCAGGCCTGCTCGGCCAGGTAGAGGTCGAAGGCCTCGCGCGCCGCGGCCCAGGCCTCGGCGCCCTGCTCGAGCCGCACCAGCGCGCGGCCGAGCTGCAGCAGGAGGTCGGCACGCCGCAGCGGTGCCGCGCCGGGCGAGAGCGCCTCGAGCTCCTCGCGCACGCCGGCGACCAGGCGCTTGAGCTTCCCGGTCTCCTCCGCCGCGTCGGTGCTGTCGTCGGCGGCGCCGACGCCCGGGTCTTCCCGGATGAACTTGAGCGGAATGGTTTTCATGCGAGGGCGACGCGGTCGGCGTAGCGCGCGCGGTACACCAGGCGCCCCGCGCCGGGTGAGTCGGTGAACTCGCTGCGATCGTGCAGCACGTTGTTGCACACCAGGCCCTGGCCGCCCTCCAGCCGCAGCCGGAAGACGTAGGGGGAATCGGAGTCGAGGATCTGCCTGAGGCGCTGCACCGCGGCCTGCGTGAGCTCGTCCGGCCGCCACTCGATGCTGCGCGTGCGCGCCGTGTAGCGCATGCGCAGCGTCCCGCCCTCGCAGGAGAACACCGGGCCCGCCTGCGCGCCGCGCTGCGCGGCCGGATCCTCCTCGTTGGCCGGGATGGTCATGGCATCGGGCGCGGAGAGCGCCGCGACGTAACGCGGATCGGCATCGCGCAGCAGGAGGTAGGCGATCTCATGGTCGAGCAGGCGGTTCTCGCCGCCCGCCGCGGCGGGCCGCACGCAGTGCAGGATGAAGGCGCGGATGCGCTGCTCCGGGCCGTTGTAGTAGCCGTCGGTATGCCAGAGCAGGCGCCGGCTGGAATACGGGACGTAGCCGCGCGCCGACTTTTCCGGCGCCACTTCGAGCGAGCTGATGCCGTCCTCGTCCGCGAGCGGGTTGGCGTGCAGGCGCGAAAGGCCCAGGCGCGCGCCGAGGCACCGCGCGATGTCCTTGTCGGCCACGTCGGCGAGCGGGCTGGCGTAGACGGCCATGTTTGCGGCGGCGCACACACGGCGGATCTGCGCCGCTTCGCTGTCGCTCAGGTCGCGCGGATCGCGCACTTCAACGATCAGGTCCTCGGCGCGCCGCGGATAGCGCGCGAGCTTTTCCTCGCGCCAGCGCAGGTAGGCCTGCGGCCGGGCGAGGTCGTAGGGAGATTCGTTGTCCAGGACGGCGTTCAAGGCGCGCGGGCCGGAAATTGAGGGAACACAACGTACCGCATTTGCCGCTTATTTGGTCATCAGCAAGTCGTATATCTCCAAAGGGAGGGGTGTCCCCTTCCGACCTATCCCCAATGACCCCTAAGGCCGTGCGGCCGCGCGTCATTACACTTGCGCAGCTCGAATTCGCACCACCTGGAGGGAGCGCGATGTCCGAAGCCCGCAAGCAGCCCCGCAGTCAACCCAAAGATCCCGAACGGCACAGCAGATCGGAAGAGCGT
>JAABQT010000223.1 GCA_011391295.1 Betaproteobacteria bacterium | reverse complement strand
CGGCCGCCCCGGTCTGGCGCGCCTGCGGCATCCACTGTTCCAGCGCTTCCGCCAGCACGGCGACCTGCTCGTAGCCCGCGGTGCGCGAACTGCTGGCGAGCGTATGGGCGGCGCGCACGAATTCGTGCGGCGCCTCGGTCCCGAGCACCTTGCGCCACCCGGCGCACTGAGTTTCCAGCGTCGCGACGTGCTGCTTGGCTTCTTTCAGGTAGATGTCGAAGAAACTGCGTGCCAGGCGCACCCCGCCGATTTCGACTTCCTGCGGCTCGGGCGCCGCGGCCGGTTCCTCGGCCGTCAGGCGCCGTGCCCGATCGACAATCGCCTCACCCGCGATCTCGCCCTGAAGATTTCCGGCACGCAGCTGCGCCACCCATCCCGCGAATGACCCGCTCGCGGACTCGATGAGATCGAGCAGCGCCGGGGTGGCCGGATGCAGCTGCTCCAGCCACTTGTTCAAGACCTGCTCGATTTCCCATGCGACTTCTGCCAGGTCCATGAGCCCGACCATGCGGCCGCTGCCCTTCAAGGTGTGGAAGCCGCGCCGGATGGTGATGAGCGCGTCGCGGTCCAGCGGCTGTGCCCGGGACAGGGGCAGCGCGGCGTCGATACCGGCGAGCACCTCGCCCGCCTCCTCGAGGTAAATCTCCAGCAGCTCCTCATTCACCTCGGGGCGCGCTTGCGGGGCCGGCGCGGGCGTGGGCGACGCGGCAACTTGCGCCGCGTCGACGCCCGGTGCTTCCCGCGCCATCGGCGCATCGGGCGTTGCGGGCCGATGGGCTGCCGGGGGCAGCACGACCGTGGAGTCGAAGCCGCGCTCCTCGGCAGGCGCATGTGCCTTCTCATAGCGGCGAAAGAACAGCTCGACCGCCGGTTCCGCGGGTTCGCGCCCGCTCAGGCAGGGATCGAGGAAGAATCCCAGGCTGCTCAGGCCTTCCGCGATCCAGTCCATGTCCGGGGCGGCGGCGTCGTGCTCGGGCTGCCCGCAGGCTGCGATCAGCTGCTCGCACACCGGCAGAATCTGCGCCGCGCGCACGAAGCCCAGCACGTCAAGTGCACCATGGATCTGGCGCAGGTAAGGCGCGAGCCCGAGCAGGGTCTCGCGCTTGCCCGGGTCGCGCGCATAGCCGTCCAGGACCTGCTCCACGTGTTGCAGGTTGGCGACGATCTCGCGCGCCACCTGCGCGCGCAACCGCATGGCGCCGATGCGCTCGCTCAGGTCCGAGCGCAACCCCGCGGGCAGCTCGCCGCCGGACTTGCCGTTTGCGGCATCGAGCAGCCAGCCTCCCATGATGCCGATCTGATGCTCGAGATCGGCGGCAGGGTCGATGAAATTCTCGATCACGCTTTCGGCCAGCAGGAAGGCCGAAGCCATCTCGATGACCAGCAGCTGTCCCTGCACCGGATAGGGATCGGGCAGGCGCGTGGCTACCAGGGCGATCACGTCGAGCAGCCTGACCAGATGCGGATTGCCCAGCTCGCCAGCCTTGCCGCGGAACGAGCCCACCAGCTCGCGAAAGCGGGCCGCGCTCTTGGGCTCGCCCGAGACGTACTGCAGCCACATGCTTTTCAGTGCTTCCAGCCGCGAGCGCACGTCGCTCAGCGCGGGCTGCAGCCAGTCCATGTCGAATTCCATCACGCCAGCCGCCTGCGGCTCGGCGAACAGGCTGTCGAGCAGATACAGCTGCTTGATCTCGCGCACGCGCGGGGTGCCCGGCTTGCTCTTGGCGACGGCGTACAGGACTTCGCGCGTCAGCGCCTCGCTCACTGCCGGCTTGCCCGCCGCCAGGTCGCGGATCTGGAAATCGATCCTGTTGCACAGTGTCTTGCAGCGCGCCAGCCATTGCGCGTCGGCAGGCTCGGCCAATCCTTCCACCAGGCCGATCGCTGCCCACCACAAGGCCCGCGGTTCCGGCAACTGCGCCGCGATGCGATGCAGCGCGTCGAGCGCCTGGCGCATTTCGCCGCGCCCGCCGCTCTGATTGCGCAGCGCCGCCAGCAGACCGCGCTGGAACCGTGCGCGCTGCGCCTGCAGGTAGGGCGACACTTCCTCCGGGCGCAGCGTTTTCGCGTCCGCGTGCGCTGGCGCGTGCAGCGTCAGGTCCGGGAAGAACAGGTCCTTCTCGGAACCGCCCTGCCCGCCGTGCAGCGCCGACAGTTCCTGGTACACGGGAAACAGGCGCAGCGGCACGTTGGCCTGGCCGCGCTCCAACCCATCAACGAAGTCCTTCAGCGCCAGCACCGCACGGTCGATCACCGCGATCACCTGCGAGCTGGGTCGCGCGCCTCGCAGTCCGGCAAACCCGCCTTCGATCGCCTCCGAAAAGCGCGTCGCGCCGGACAGCCCCACCATGCGCAGGGCCCCGCTCACCTGGTGCAGGTGCTCCAGGCAGGGGCGCAACTTCGCCGGATCCTCGGGATCGGCCGAGAACTTCGCGATGTGGGTCCTGACCTGCGTCAGCGCCTGGTCCACCTCGGCGGTGATCCAGGACAGGATGGTCGCGGACGCGTTGCCCATGGTCCTGTTCAGCCGAGCTTGAAGCCCGACACCGATGACTTCAGGCCCTCGGCGAGCGCGGTGAGGCGCTCGGCGGACGCCGCGGTGCGCCGCGTGCCGTCGGTGGTCATCTGCGTGATCGCCAGAATCCCGTTCATTGCCGCCGCCACCTTGGTCGCCGACGCCGACTGCTGCGCGGTGGCGTCGGAGATCGAGCCGATCAGCTCGGCCAGCTGGGTCGACACCTGCTCGATCTCGCGCAGCGCCCGGTCGGCCTCGTCCGCGGTCCGGGTGCCTTCCACCACCCCACGGGTGCTGCGCTCCATGGCTTCCACCGCATCCTGCGTATCGCGCTGAATCGATTTCACGATGGCGCCGATGTGCTTGGTGGCTTCGGCGGAGCGTTCCGCAAGCCGCTGCACCTCTTCCGCCACCACCGTGAAGCCGCGCCCCGCTTCACCCGCGGAGGCCGCCTGGATGGCGGCATTCAGCGCCAGCACGTTGGTCTGTTCGGTGATGTCCGAGATCAGCTGCACGATTTCGCCGATCTCCTGCGAGCTCTCGCCCAGTCGCTTGATGCGCTTGGAGGACTCCTGGATCTGCTCGCGGATGTCGTTCATGCCGCGGATCGCGTTCTGCACGGCCTGCGCCCCCTTCTCGGCGGCATTCAGCGAGGTCTTCGCCACCTTGGCCGAGTCGCTGGCACTCCTGGAAACGCCGGACATGGACAGGGCCATCTGCGCCACCGATTGGCCCGTGTCCTGGATCTCGCTGGCTTGTTTCTGCGCCGCCTGCAGCAGGTTGCCGGACACCTCCTGCGCCTCCTGCGTCGCGCTGGTCACCTGCTGCGCAGCGGTGGTGATACCCGTCACCAGTCGGCGCAGTTCGTCGATGGTGAAGTTGATGGAGTCGGCGATGGCGCCCGTGA
>JAABQT010000222.1 GCA_011391295.1 Betaproteobacteria bacterium | reverse complement strand
GCGAGACGCTGCCGGTGAAGAGCGTCGCCGAGCTCATCGCCATGGCACGCGCGCAGCCCGGTAAGCTCACCTACGCCTCGGCGGGCAGCGGCTCGGCCACGCACATGGCAGCGGAGCTGTTCAAATACATGACCAAGGTGGACATGCTCGGCATCCCCTTCAAGGGCGGCGCGCCCGGGCAGGTGGCGCTGATGGGCGGGCACGTGGACGTGAATTTCGAGACTGCGGGCACCGCGGGGCCGGCCATCCGCTCGGGCAAGGTGCGCGCGATCGCGGTGACGCTGCCCGCGCGCTCGCCCGCGTTTCCCGACCTGCCTTCCATCGCCGAGGCTGGCGTGCCGGGTTACGCCTCCGTGCCCTGGTACACGGTATCGGGTCCGAAGGGCATGCCGGCGCAGGTGGTGCGCAAGCTCAATGCCGACATCAATGCCGTCCTCAAGTCGCCCGATCACGCCAAGCGCTGGGACACGCTGGGCGTGATCCCCGTAGGCGGCACGCCGGAGGACGCGGCGCGCCGCAACGAGACCGAGGTCAAGCGCTGGACCGCGGTGATCGAGGCGGCGAAGATCCGGGTGGAGTAAGCGCGGAACCGGCAGGCGCTCACGGCGCCTGCGCGTTGCGCTCGGTCAGCGAACGCAGGAAAGCGACCAGGTCGTCAATCTCCGCCTCCGCGAGCGCGAGCGTGCGCAGCGGGCTCTCCGCAGGGCGCGGGGGCAGCGGCTCGCCCGGCTCCGGGTGCGGGTGCGAGGCGGCGATGTGGAGCTTTTCGGCGTTGATCTCGGAGTAGTGGCGTACGACGTCGTGCAGGGTGGCAAGGCTGCCGTTGTGCATGTACGGCGCCGTCAGCGCGACGTTGCGCAGTCCGGGGACCTTGAATGCGCCATAGGCCCCGGCGTTGAGCGCGGCGTGACGCGTGCTCACGGCGCCCGCCACGGACTTGTCGTCGCTATGGCGCGAGAGCCGGTTGAAGCGGCTTGCGCGCAGCGCCTTGACGCCGTCGTAGCGCCCCCAGTCGAAGGCGCCCGCCGCGTCCCGTACCGGGATGCCCACCTTGTCGAACTCGCCGTTGGTAAACGCTGGACCGAAGTGGCACAGGTTGCACTGCGCGCGGCCGACGAAGAGCCTCAACCCGCGCTGCGCGGCGACCGGGTAGCGGGCAGCTGCGCCGCGGTCGCCGCGCGCGAGCGCATCGCGGAAGCGGTCGAACGCGCTCGGGCCGGTGACCAGCGTTTCCTGGAAAGCCGCGAGTGCCTTGCCCACGTCGGCGAGCAGTTCGTCGTCGTCGCCGGGCGGCGGCCGCCCGAAGGCGCCCGCATAGCCGCGCGCCAGGTCCGCCTGCGAGCGCACGAGCGCGACCACATGGCGCTCCGCGCCGCCCATCTCGCGCGCGTCCGTGAGCGGCCGGATGCTCGAGAGCCACAGGCTGTCGGCGGCACCCGCCCAGCCGAACCAGCGGTTGAAGCGCGCGTTGAGCACGCTCGGGGTGTTGCGAGGCGCCTGCGCGTGCGCCCTGGCGGTCGTGCGCCGGTCGGTCCACTGCAATGCCGGGACGTGGCAGGTTGCGCAGCTGGTGGCGCCGTCGGCCGAGAGCCGAGCGTCCGCGAACAGCTTCTCGCCAAAGCCCGCCGCCTCGCGGCTGCCCGAGACGAGGTTGCTCGCGTCGCGCGCGAGCGGCGGCGGCCATGGGCCGTGCCTGGCGATGGCCGCGACTTCATCGGCGGAGAATTCCAGCAGTCCAGGCCGGGCTGCGGGCGCCGCGAGCAGCGCCGCGAGCAGCGCCGCGAGCCGCACGGCGCGCGCACTCACTGCAACTCGAAGGGATGAACGATGCGTTCTGTGCGCCCGCCCTCGCGCACCGCGAACTCGAGCTCCCAGCGCCCCGGCATGTGGAACATCAGGCCGTCGGCGCGATAGCGCCCGTCGCCGAGCGCGGAGATGCCCGGCCGGTAGTTCATGCCGTGCCCGTGCGCGGGCATGCGCGCGTCCACGCTGACGGCCTCGGGCGCGGCCGGAGCGCCGCGCGCACACACCGCGAAAAGCAGCGAGAAATGCCGGCCGACGGCCGGCGCCGGCTCCAAACGCAAGCGCAGCGTGTAGCGCTCGGATTGCGCGCGCTGCGCCACTGCGGCATCTGCATCGCAGACAGGCGGCTGGGCGGTCGCGGCGCAGCTCGCCGCGAGCGCGAACGCGAACGCGCCCAGCGTGCGGGCCGCGCCGCGCATCGCCGTCAGTCCCCGATGACGAGCACGTCGTGCCGGTCGGTGTTGGTCACCAGGCCCGGAAAGTTGGTACCCGACTGCACGGAGCCGCTGACGAGGTGAAAGCGGTTGCCGATGAAGTCGCCCGCCAGCCCGTGCCGCGGCATCGGCATGGGTGTGAGCCGCGCCCAGCTGTTCGACTTCGGGTCGTAAGCTTCCACGGTAGTGTAGGTGCCCCAGATGTCGCGGTGCCGGATCTCGCCGCCCGCCACGTAGAGGCGGCCGTTGTGCACGCCCCAGGCCGTGGCGCTGCGCGCCGTGGGCATTGGCGCCTTGAGCGACCAGCGGTCGGCGGCCGGGTCGTATTCCTCGACCAGGTCGAGGTTGAGGGCGTTCGGGATGAACACCGAGCCCGCGCGGCCGCCGGCGACGTAGATCCTGTCGCCGATGACGCCCGCCGAGAAATGATTGCGCGCGTTGATCAGCTCCGCGCGGCGCGACCAGCTGCCGGAGGCGGGGTCGAAGACTTCGTGCGTGCCGACCGAGACGTTGCGCGAGGGATGGATGTACTCGTCGGTGAGCCCCTTGGGCAGGTTCGCGCCGCCGATCACGTGGATCTGGTCTTTGAGCGTGACCGCGGTGGCCGAACCGCGCGCGGTGGGCAGCGGCGGCAGCGCGCGCCAGCTGTCGGCCGCTGGGTCGTACTCCCAGCTGTTGGACACCGGCACCCAGGTGGCGCGGCCCTTCCCGGGCAGTGTGTAGCCGCCAAACATGTAGATGCGGCCGTTCGCCTGCGCGAGCGTGAAGTGATGGTGGTAGGCCGGCATGTCCTTCTTGCGCGTCCAGCGGTCGCCAGCGGGGTCGTACTCCATCACCATGCCGATGGGCTTCCAGCCCGGCGCAAGGCCACCGAAGACGTAGAGCTTGCCGCCCGCGGCGATCCCGTACACCTCCTCGGCGCCCTGCGGCACCGGGGCGGCACTTACCCATTTCTGCGCATGCGCGCCGCCCGCCGTGGCGAGAAGCAGCGCGCAAGCAATCGCGAACACGTTCTTCATCCTTCCCTCCCTCGAATTCGAGCCAGTGGCAGTCTAGTAATGCGCGTAGCGCTGGAAAAATACCGAATTCCGAGATAGGGTATAAGCCAATCGTATAGCGCCGGGCCCGGCAGGTACGGCATGCAGGAGGAGGATTCTCAGTGGATCTGCGCCAGCTTCGCTATTAGATCGGAAGA
>JAABQT010000221.1 GCA_011391295.1 Betaproteobacteria bacterium | reverse complement strand
GGAGGCCGTCGCAGGCCTCGCGCTCGCGGAAACGACGCCCGGTCCGCTCATCATCGTGCTGCAGTTCGTCGGCTTCATGGCGGGATGGAATCACGCCGCTGGCGTGGATGCGCCTGCCACCGCGACCATGGCCGCGCTGCTGACCTCCTGGGCGACGTTCCTGCCGTCGTTCGTGTTCATCCTGGTCGGTGCGCCCTATGTCGAGCGGCTTGCGGAGAACCATCGCCTGGCCGGTGCGCTCGCGGGCATCACCGCGGCCGTAGTCGGCGTCATCGGCAGCCTCGCGATCGCCTTCGGCCGGGGCGTGCTGTTTCCGGACGGCGTCGACGCGCCGGCCTGGGGCGCGATCGCGATCGTGGCGACTGCGCTCGTCCTGCTCGAATGGACTCGCGTGGACGTGCTGTGGGTGATAGCGGGCGGTGCGCTCGCGGGGCTCGTGCTCGGCGTGGCCTGACGACGGGCGCCGTGCTAGCGTCACGCGCATGAAATACCTGCACACCATGGTGCGCGTGACCGACCTCGAGCAGTCCCTGCATTTCTACCGCGACCTGCTGGGCCTCCAGGAACTGCGGCGCAAGGACAACGAGCGCGGTCGCTTCACGTTGGTGTTCCTCGCCGCGCCCGGCAACCCGGAGGCGCAGGTGGAGCTGACGTACAACTGGGACCTTGAGGCCTACACGATGGGCCGCGCCTTCGGCCACCTCGCCTACGAGGTGGATGACCTCTACGCGGTGTGCGCGAAACTCCAGGCGGGCGGCGTCACGATCAACCGGCCGCCGCGCGACGGGCACATGGCCTTCGTGCGCTCGCCGGACGACGTTTCCATCGAGCTGCTGCAGAAAGGCGCGTCGCTGCCGCCCGCCGAACCCTGGGCGTCCATGCCCAATACCGGCGCCTGGTAAAGGGGACGCACCCCTTTAACGAAACTGACGCATTTCCCCTGCCATCGCGGAGTTGAAGGGGTGCGTCCCCTTCATGAGTGTGCGTCCCCATCGGCGCCACCGAGATGCAATCCGGCCTAGGGAACAGCGGCGGTAGTGTCCGGCTGTTGAATCGTCGTCGCGGCCGAAATCACCGGCACCTTCAAAGGCTTCGCGTCGCGCCGCAGGTGCGTGCCGAGTCGCAGGCTGAGCGCCGCGAGGGTCAGCGTTGGGTTCGCCCAGCCGCTGGTTGCAAAAATGGAACTACCGGCGACGTAGAGGTTAGACAGGCCGAAAACGCGGCCATCGCCGTCGACGACACCGCGGGTGGGATGATCCGCCATCCGTGTCGTGCCCATGTGGTGATAGCCGCTGACGGGATGGTTGCTGATCGACGAATCGAACTGCCACGGAATATCCGGGTCGTCGAGCCACGGCTCCGGCGTGAGATATCCGAGGCCCAGGCGCCGCAGTTCGGAATCGAAAGCCTGCATCGCGATACGAACACTGCGTTTGTCGATGTCGCTCAATCGCCAGTCGAGCACGAGGCGGGGAACGCCAAGGGCATCGCACTCGCCGCTCAGGTAAACGCGACTGTGCGGGTTCGGCGCCTGTTCCGCGCGCACGACCATATAGAGGCCGGATCGGCCGCTGCGCGCCAGCAGCCACGGTCGCAACGGATCGGTCAGGCCACTCAAGCTGCGTGCCGCGTGTCTGGCTCTCTGCCAGAGCCAGCGGTTGCCCCGTGTCGGCTCCAGCCGGTGTTTCGCCAGCTGGTAGGCACGCAAGGCGATGGAGCGCTGTTTCCCGGGGTGCGGGCGGCACGCCAACGCGAATGAGGTGTTCAGGATGCCGGCGCGCCGTTGCAGGCTCTCGCCTGGCCGGAAGCAGGGCGCGACCGGGAGACCGCCCGCGCGGTGCTTGAGCGAGTACAGCCGCAGCAACCGCCAGGGCGTCGTCGTGTGCACGCGGCCGCCCCTGGCATGCGGATGCTCCATGAAGTACCGGCCTACGAGATCGTGCTTGTTGCCGAGTCCGCGGGGATTGACGTCGTTCGACGCCAGCAGCAGACGCGCATTCTCCAGGCCCCCGGCAGCCAGCACGAATTTCCGCGCACTGACCGTGGCGCGAAAACCGCCGGGATCGGCGATGCTTACCTGCGCAATCGATCCCTCGTCGTGCCGGGCCTGAAGGTGGACGACGGTCGCCCTGGTAACCACCGTGATGTCGGGCGAGGCGATCAGGTCCTGGCAGCGCTGAAGGCCGAAACGGCCCGGCAGCTGGTCGAATTGCCAGAAAGCCGTGCGCACGAGGTGCGGATCGAATTCGGGCGCCACGGCGCCGATGAGCGGCCAGAGCTGCTCGTCAACGGCGAGCGGTTCGATTCCGAGCGAACGGCG
Organism: Betaproteobacteria bacterium; assembly: GCA_011391295.1. Taxonomy (GTDB): domain Bacteria; phylum Pseudomonadota; class Gammaproteobacteria; order Burkholderiales; family SG8-39; genus JAABQT01. The sequence goes on along the minus strand of JAABQT010000221.1, from coordinate 1,115 downwards.
CGCCTCTGCAATCCATGGCTGCAGGTCGTCGTGCGAGATGGGCCAACCGCTGTGCTCGACTCAAGTCCGCGGCTCGAAATCGATCGGGTTCATCTGTGCAATGCGCCCGCCCCAGATCACGCTGGTTCCGCCGAAGAGCCTCAGGCGTGTCTCGTCCAGCGGGTAGTACGGAAGGCCCACGGACTCTCCGGCAGCCAGGTCCTGGATCGCGCGCTCGTAGTCCGCGCCGCCGCTCTCAAGGAGCATGACGCGCAGCCCGCTGCCTATGAGCTGCCGGGTGACGCTGATGCCGGCGACGCCCGCGCCGATCACGCAGACGTCCGCGCTCAGGCGCGATCCTCGCTCGAGTTCAGTGATGTCAAGCCGCATGATCGACCGTTATGCGCTCGGGTGTGCCGTCGCCGCGTCAGTCGGCAGGACAACCCGCGCGAGCAGGCCGCCGCCCGTTGCCTCGCCGAGGATGACCTGGCCGCCATGGGCGCGCACGATGGACTGGGCAATCGTCAGCCCGAGCCCCGCGCCGCCGGTATGGCGGCTGCGCGAAGGCTCCAGGCGATAGAAGGGCAGAAACACCTTCGCGCGCTCTACGAGCGGGATGCCCGGGCCTTCATCTTCGACGTCCACCTGGATCTCACCGGGGCGCAGTTCCACGCTCACGTGCGCGGTCCCGCCATAGAGCACGGCATTGTTGATCAGGTTCATGAAGGCGCGGCGGATGGCGCCCGGTGCGCACCGGTACCGGATCTCCCGTTCGCCCCGCAACTGGAAACTCGGCGGCTCCACGCCGAGGTCGATCGTCAGGCCCGTGAGCAGGGACACGAAATCAACCTCGATGCGATCTTCGGAGGCCGCCGCGTCGCTGGTCGCCTTCAGCGTGTCGTCGATCATCGATTCCATTTCCGCGACGTCGCGCAGCATCTTGTCGCGCTCGGCCTGGTCGTCGGCGAACTCCGCCCGCAGGCGGATGCGCGCGAGCGGCGTGCGCAGGTCATGCGAAATCGCCGCCACCATCCGCGTGCGTTCCTCGACCAGCGCCTGGATCCGGCGCTGCATCCGGTTGAATGCCTCGGAGGCGCGCCGCAACTCCGTCGGCCCTTTCTCGCGCAGCGGTTTCG
>JAABQT010000220.1 GCA_011391295.1 Betaproteobacteria bacterium | reverse complement strand
CGGCATGCCCGAGGTCGCGGTCTACGAAGGCGCGCCCAACGCCTTCGCCACCGGTGCGTTCAGGAATTCCGCCCTGGTCGCGGTGTCCACCGGCCTGGTGCAATCCATGAGCAGGGAAGAGCTCGAGGCGGTGCTCGGCCACGAGATCGGCCACGTCGCCAACGGCGACATGGTGACGCTCACCCTGATCCAGGGCGTGGTGAACACCTTCGTCGTGTTCCTGTCGCGCGTCGTGGGCTTCTTCGTCGACAAGATGATCTTCCGCACCGAGCGCGGCGTCGGGCCGGGCTTCTACATCACGGTGCTGGTGAGCCAGATCGTGCTGGGCGTCTTTGCCTCGATCATCGTCGCCTGGTTCTCGCGCCAGCGCGAATTCCGCGCCGACGCCGCCTCCGCGGACCTGCTTGGCAACCCGCGGCCGATGATGAACGCGCTGGCCCGCCTCGGCGGCCTCGAACCCGGCGCGTTACCGCCCGCGATCCAGACTGCGGGCATCACCAGCAAACCCTCGGGCTTCATGGCGCTGTTCTCCACGCACCCGCCGGTCGAGGAGCGCATCGCCGCGCTGCAGGCGCGCGCCGCCGGGCAAGTCTAGGAGCCGTTCCAACCTACCTGCTACGATTCCGGTCATGAAGATCGGCATCGTCGGCGTGAGCGGCTACGGCGGCAGCGAATTGCTGCGGTTGTGCGTTGGCCATCCCGCGTTCGAGATCGCCTATGTCGGCGGCGACTCCACTGCCGGCCAGGCGCTCGAACAGCGCTTTCCCGCGCTCGCCGGCCACGCCGCAGGCAAGCTGGTGATCGAGCCCTTCGCCCCCGAGAAGATTTCCGGTATCGATCTGCTGTTCGCCTCGCTGCCCACCGGCAAGTCGCGCGCGCCGCTCGCCAGAGTCGCCAAGGGCATCCGCATCGTCGACGTCGGTGGCGACCATCGGTTCGTAGAGGGCTGGACCTACGGCCTCACTGAGCTGCCCGGGCAGCGCGACAAGATCCGTGGCGCGGCGCGCATCGCCAACCCGGGTTGCTATCCCGCGGCCGCGCTGCTCGCGCTGGTGCCTTTGCTCAAGGAAGGGCTGATCGAGCCCGAGGGCATCGTCATCGACGCCAAGAGTGGCGTCACCGGCACGGGCCGCGGCGGCGCGAGCGACTTCGGCTACGCCGAAACCAACGAGGACCTGTTTGCCTACGGGCTCGAGTCGCACCCGCATGTGCCGGAGATGGAGCAGGCGCTGGCACAGGTGGCGGGCAGGAAGTCGACGGTCGCCTTTACCCCGCACCTGGTGCCGATGACGCGCGGCATCCTGGCCACCTGCTACGCGCGGCCCGCCTCCCCGGCAGATGCGAAGCGACTCTACGCCGCTGCGCAAGCCTGTTACCGGGGTGAGCCTTTCATCAAGCTGGTCCCGGCCGACCAGGGCCGCAGCGCGCATACGGGCTGGGCCACCGGCTCGAACCTCGCGTTCCTGTCCTATGCGGTCAACGCGCGCACCGGCCTGGTGGTGGCGCTGGGCGCCATCGACAACCTCGGCAAGGGCGCTGCGGCGCAGGCGGTGCAGAACGCGAACCTGATGACCGGGCAGCCCGAGACCGCCGGCCTCGCCGGCCTGCCGCTCTGGCCGTAGATCCCGCGGGCTCGCGCCGCTGGGTCGATACCACGCTGGCGTGGTATTTCGTCCTGGCGTGGGGTTCGGGCTACCTCGCCACGAAGATCGGCATTCAGTACGCTGCGCCGTTCACTTTCCTGTCCCTGCGTTACCTGTTCGGCCTGCTGTGCCTGGTCCCCGTGCTGCTGTGGCTGCGCCCCGAGTGGCCACGCGCGCCGCGCGAGTTCGCGCACGTCGTCGTGGCGGGCCTGCTGATGCACGGCATCCAGCTCTCGGGCAGCCATTACGCGCAGTACCTCGGCCTGTCGGCGGGCATCGTCGCGCTGATCCTCTCGGTGCAGCCGCTGCTGACCGCGATGGTGGCGAAACGCTGGATGCACGAGCGGCTCGCGCCGCGGCAGTGGACCGGCATCGCCATCGGCCTGGCGGGCGTGCTGCTCGTCGTGTGGCACAAGATCGACGTGCGCGAACTGACCCTGGGGGCGCTCATCGCGGTCAGCGTGTCGCTCGCCGGGGTCACAGCCGGCACCTTGTACCAGCGCGTTTACTGCCCGACGGTCAATCTGTACAGCGCGGCCTGGATCCAGTTCGCGGCCTCGCTCCTGCTGCTCGCACCGCTCGCGTTCGCGGTTGAAGGCGCGCGGGTGGACTGGAGCTGGCCGCTGTTCGGTTCGATCGCCTTCCTGGTGATCCTCGCCTCGATCTTTGCGGTCAATGCGCTGCACACGCTGATGCGCCGCGGCCAGGCCACGAAAGTGACCAGCATCCTGTACCTGACGCCGATCGTCGCCGTGGTGCTGGAGTACCTGCTGTTCGACGTCGTGCCGAGCGGACTCACGCTGCTGGGCATCGCCGTCACCTGCCTGGGGGTTGCGCTGGTGACCGCCGGAGGGGGGCGCCGGGTAAAATGAGGTCCGACATGCGCCGCGTCACCCTCACCCAGTTCCTCATCCAGCGCCAGCAAGCGGGCAAGATCAATGCCGACCTGCGGCTGCTGATCGAGACCGTGGCGCGTGCCTGCAAGGCGATCAGCACGCGCGTCAACAAGGGCGCGCTCGCCGATGGCCACGGCACGGTGGGTACACAGAACGTGCAGGGCGAAGTGGTGCAAAAGCTCGACGCGCTCTCCAACGAGATCCTGCTCGAGGCGAATGAATGGGGCGGCAACCTCGCCGCGCTCGCCTCCGAGGAGATGGAGAATCCGCACCCCATTCCCACGCGTTTCCCCAAAGGCGAGTACCTGCTGCTGTTCGACCCGCTGGACGGCTCCTCCAACATCGACGTCAACATCTCGGTGGGCACCATCTTCTCGGTGCTGCGCTGCCCCAAGGCGGCGAGCGGTGAATTGTGCGAGGCGAATGAAGCGGCGTTTTTGCAACCCGGCAACAAGCAGGTGGCCGCGGGCTTCGCGGTCTACGGCCCGACCACCATGTTCGTGCTCACGGTGGGTGACGGCGCCCACGGCTTCACCCTGGACCGCGAAACCTACACCTTCGTGGTCACGCACCCGGCAATCCGCATCTCCGCGGACACGGCGGAGTTCGCCATCAACGTGTCCAACCAGCGGCGCTGGGAAGCCCCGGTGCGGCGCTACATCGAGGAATGCCTCGCCGGCCAGGACGGCCCGCGCGGCAAGGACTTCAACATGCGCTGGGTGGCCTCGATGGTGGCCGACGTGTTCCGCGTGCTCTCGCGCGGCGGCATCTTCATGTACCCGCGCGACGCGAAGAACACCGAAGGCCGGCTGCGCCTGATGTACGAGGCCAATCCGATGGCCTTCATCGTCGAGCAGGCGGGCGGCGCCGCCACCGATGGCAGCACGCGCATCCTCGATCTCG
>JAABQT010000219.1 GCA_011391295.1 Betaproteobacteria bacterium | reverse complement strand
CCATGGTGTACGCCACGTGCGGCGCGAACCACCTGGGCGACAGATCGAGCGGCGGGCTCAGGGTCAGGATGTGCGGATTGCGGGACTTCTTCAGGTGCGGGATGCAGGTGCGTCCCGTCAGGTAGGTGCCGCGCGCATTGACGCCGTTCATCAGGTCGTAGCGCTTCATGTCGCAGGCGAGCGTGCCGGTGAGCTGGATCGCGCTGGCGTTGTTCACCAGGATGTCGATGCCGCCGAAGGTGGCGACCGCCTTTTCCACCGCCGCCACGACCTGCGCTTCGTCCCGGATGTCGCACTGCACCCCCAGCCCTTTGCCGCCGGCTTTCTCGATTTCCGCCACCGCAGTGTGGATGGTGCCGGGCAACTTCGGATGCGGGTCGCTGGTCTTGGCGGCGATCACCACGTTGGCGCCGTCGCGCGCCGCACGCACCGCGATCGCCAGCCCGATGCCGCGGCTGCCGCCGGTGATGAACAGGGTTTTTCCTTGCAGGCTCATGGGATCTCCTTGTGGCATGTTGCTACGTTTCAGTTCGCAGGATCGCAACCACCAGCAGCGCCCAGGCGGCGAGAAAGGCCGTGCCGCCGGCGGGCGTCACGGCGCCCAGCCAGCGCACGCCGGTGAGCGCGAGCGCATACAGGCTGCCGGAAAACAGCACGATTCCCGCAAGCATCAGCCAGCCCGACCACTTGATGAGCGCCGGTGCCGGCAGTTGCGTCGCGACCAGTCCGACGGCGAGCAGGCCGATTGCGTGAAACAAGTGGTACTCGACGGCGGTGTGCCATACGGCGAGCATCTCGGGAGACAGGCGCTCCTTGAGCGCGTGCGCGCCGAATGCGCCGAGCGCCACCGCGGCGAACGCCGCGAGGCCGCCCGCGGCCAGAAAGAATCTTGCGGCCGAGGTCATCCCTGTCCCCCGAACATGGAATCCTCGATGATATTCGCGATCTGGCGCAATGGGTTCCTCGTTCTCGACGGTCCGCGGCTGGCCCGGCTCGCCTGCAGCGCGATGGAGTACGCGACGCGCGGCCCTCGGTAGAATGACCGCGCACGCTCCAAGCGGCTGGCCCCGATAACTGCGTGCCGGAGGGTGATCCATGAAGACGAGCGCGCTTGCCGTGCTGGCTTTCGTACTGGCTGCCTGCGCAGCTCCCGAGGCGTCCCGCGGGCCTGTTTCCGCCGTGGATGAAGCCGAGGCCCGATCCAGGGCCGCCACGCAGGTCACGGACGCGGCCACGGCCCCGCTGAGCGACCTGAATCTGGTCAATGCCCCCATCCCCGCGGCGCTGGCGGCCGCCAGCAAGGGACCTTATCTACCGCCGTCCGATGCGAGCTGCGCGGGACTGTCGGCCGAGGTCAAGGCACTCGACGCCGTGCTCGGGCCGGACCTCGACACGCCTGCATCGCCGGCGAATCCCGGCTTGATCGAGCGCGGCTTGACGGCTGTCGGCGACGCAGCGATCGGAACGGTGCGCGGGGCCACGCAAGCCGTGGTGCCTTTCAGGCGCTGGGTGCGAAAACTCAGCGGCGCGGAGCGCTATTCGCGGGAAGTCGCCGCAGCGATCGCGGCGGGCGGGGTGCGACGATCCTTCCTGAAGGGCCTCGGCCACGCCGGCGGCTGCGTGGCGCCTGCCGCGCCGCGGCGCGTTACTCTCCCGTAAACCTCGGCTTGCGCTTCTCGACGAACGCGCGCGCGCCCTCGAGCCCGTCGCGGCTGGATGCGGCGTCGGCGATCGCGCGCGTCTCGCGCTCCATGTGCGACTCGAGGCTGTCGGTGGGCGCGATGTTGAGCAGCTTCTTGATGCCGCCGTGCGCGCGCGTCGGGCCCTGCGCGAGTTCGAGCGCCAGTTTCTTCGCTTGCGCCATCAGCTCGGCGCCCGGCACCACGCGGTTGACGATGCCCCAGTCGAGCGCCTCCTGGGCCGAGAGCGTGCGGTTGGTGAGGAACATCTCCATGGCGCGCCGCCGCCCGAGGAGGCGCGACAGGAAGTAGGTCGAGCTGCCGTCGGGCGTAAAGCCGATGTGCGTATAGGCGCTGGTGAACCTGGCGTGCTCGGCGGCGATGCCGAGGTCGCAGGCGAGCGCGAGCCCGAGCCCGCCGCCGGCGACCACGCCGTTGTAGGCGCCGATCAGCGGCGCGCGCATCCACGCGAAGCGCGAGATCGCCGTGTGCAGGGCGCCGGTCATCTCCTTCACCAGCATCTCGATGCGCTCGCTGTTGGCGGCAAAATCGGCGACGTCGCCCCCGGCGCAGAACGCCTTGTCGCCCGCGCCGGTAAGCACCGCGGCGCGCACCGACTTGTCCGAGCCGCAGCGGTTGGCGACGTCGCACAGCTCCTGCACCGCCTTCAGGTTGATCGCGTTGTAGGCCTTCGGGCGGTTGAGCGTGATCCAGGCGACGTGGTCCTGGATGTCGAATTCGAGCATTTCGTAGTTCAAGGCGTGCTCCTTCAGGTCAATCTACACCCTTGGCGGAGCCAACACGCTCGATGTGCAATTGGAGACGCCGCCGCCCTAGAATCCGCCTCTGACCCCGAATTGCGAGGACCCCCGTGGCCACCCATCTCAAGCGCCGCATCGCCCAGGACATCACCGACGAGATCGACCAGAAGGTGCGCCGGACCGTCGAGGGCATCCTTGGCGCCGTGAAAAAGCACGGCGACGCGGCGGTGCGCGAGTACTCTGAAAAGTTCGACCAGTGGACACCGAAGAAGCTCTCCAAGGCCGACCTGGACGCCATCCTGGCGAAAGTCGCGCCGGGCACCCTCAGCGACATCAGGTTCGCGCAGGCGCAGATCCGCAATTTCGCCGAACACCAGCGCGCCTCGATCCGCGACATCGAGGTCGAGACGCTGCCCGGCGTGAAGCTCGGGCACAAGAACATTCCGGTGGAATCGGTCGGCTGCTACGTGCCCGGCGGGCGCTACCCGATGGTGGCCTCGGCGCACATGAGCATCGTCACCGCGCGCACCGCGGGTGTGAAGCGCATCATCGCCTGCACGCCCCCCAACCAGGGCGAGCCGCACGCCGAGACCATCGCCGCCATGGTGCTGGGCGGCGCCGACGAAATCCACGTCATCGGCGGCGTGCAGGCCATTGCCGCCATGGCGCTGGGCACCGAAACCATCAAACCGGTGGACATGCTCTGCGGTCCCGGCAACGCGTACGTGGCCGAGGCCAAGCGCCAGCTGTTCGGCAAGGTGGGCATCGATCTGTTCGCCGGCCCCACCGAGATCCTGGTGGTGGCCGACGAGTCGGCCGACGTGGAAATGATCGCCACCGATCTCCTCGGGCAGGCCGAGCACGGGCCCACCAGTCCTGCGCTGTGCATCACCACGTCGAAGAAGATCGCCGAGGCGCTGCCCGCCGAGATCGCGCGGCAACTGAAGGCCCTGCCCACCGCGGACGTCGCCGGCGCCGCCTGGCGCGACTACGGCGAGATCATCCTCGTGGACTCCCTGGAAC
>JAABQT010000218.1 GCA_011391295.1 Betaproteobacteria bacterium | reverse complement strand
GCCAATCAGCTTGTGCATCTTCGTCTCCCGTGGTCGGTTGGCTTGCTATTCGACATCGATGTTCAGGCGCGGCCGCGCCTGGTTGCCGCGCTCCAGCTTGCGGATGGTCTCGTCGGCCTCGCTCGAGAGCCGGTCGAGCTCCAGCACCGACTGCGCCATCGCCGGCAGGGCGTTCTGGCGGAAGCTCGAGATGTCGTCCATCGCCGCGCGGATGTTGACGAACGCGGCCTTCAGCCCCTCGATGTCGAGCTGCGCGGACGCCGCCTGCTTGTGGATCTGCGCGCCCTGCGTGCGCAGGCGCTCCGCGGTGCCGGTGATCAGGTCGTTGGTGGTCTTGTTGACCGATTCGACCTTGTCGATCACGTCGCGCTGGTTGGCGAGCGCGAGCGCGACGGTGGCGCCCACCTGCAGCGCGCTCAGGGTCACGTTCAGGGCGCGGTTGACGCCCCGCACCAGTTCCTTGTTGTTGCGGATGATGAGTTCGGTGGCGAGGATGCCCTGCTGGTTGACCGCGAGCTGCTGCTGCAGGTCGATCAGCCGCTGGCGCAGCGGAAACAGCAACTCGTCGGCGACGAAGGTGTACTGTTCGCTGCCCTGCTGCATCGACTTCAGGCGCGCCTCGAGGCGCGCGTCAATCGCCTGGCCGAGAAGGACCGCCTGGCCGAGTTTCTTGGAAAGCTCGTGCATGCCCGCCTGGTCGTCGGCGAGCGTGAGATTGTCGCGCTGCAGCCCGTTGCGCCCCTGCTCGAGGGACCGCATGATGGCCTGGATCACGGTCTGCGCGCTTTCGTACTTGGTGAAGTAGCGCTTGAGCGGGGTGCCGACGCCCGGCAGCAGGCCGATCATGCGCGTGAACCAGCCGGCTTCGAAATCGATGGCGCCGGGATCGATCTCCTCGACCGTCATCTTCAGGTTGATCAGCGCGTTGCCGACGTCGCCGTTGTCCTGCGCGCGCTCGGTAAGCTTCTTGATCGGCTGCTTGAGCATCTGGCTCTTCTGCGCGGCGCGGCGCTGCAGGTCGAGGCCCATGTTCTCGATCGCCGACTTGCCGTCCTGGCGCGCCCTGACGTCGGCCGGGTCCAGGCTGAGCAGCGCGTCCACGAACTGCTCGGCCTTCGCCACGAGCGCCGGGTCGGCGGCCGGGCTTGCCGGCGCCCCTGCGACGAGCGCCTTGTCCTGCGCCACTTCGTCCAGGCTGACCGCGTGCAGCGCCGCGGCCTGCGCTTGGGAACTGCTTGGAGCCGGCTGGTTTGTCGTCATGCGTTGTTCCCCCCGTAGACTTGCATCGTACCGCGCTTCATGCCGCGAGCTTGCGCGCTCTTGCCGCGAGCGCTTCCAGCTCGGCGATCGCCGTTTCCAGGTCGACCGAGGCCTGGGCGCGCGTGCCGCGGACCTCGGTGATGGCATTGTTGACGCGGTCGAACTCGGTGATCGCGTTCTCGTTGAACGTGAGCAGGGAGTTGACGCGCTCAAGCTGCGCCTCGCGCAAGGCGAGGCGCGCCTTGAGCGCCTCGATCTCCTCCTCGTCGGCCGGCGCGATCTTCTTCTGGCGCCCGATGGCGGCAATGCGCGCCGTGATGTGGCGCTCGTCGATCGCGCTCACGCTCTGCAGGCGGCTCGCGATGCTGTCCAGGTTGTCGAGCACTGCGAGGTAGGTCTGCTCGCCGGCGACGAAGTAGCGGCTGAAGGTGAGCTCGGTGGGCTTGAAGCGCTCGCCGAGGAGGCTCTTCAGCAGCTCAAAGCGCGTGCGCGCCATGCCCAGCTGGTCGAAGGCCTGCAGCCCGTACTCCTTGGCGTTGACCTGCTTCGCCGCGACCTTGAGCTTCTCCTCCAGGGTCGCCATGACCTCGCGCTGCTGCGCTTCCAGCCGGTCGTGGATCTCCTTCAGGTGCGCGGCCGCGACCCGGTCCGCGCGCAGGTAGTACTGCGTAAGGAAGTGCAGCAGGCCGGCGCTCAAACCGGCGCCCGCGGCGAGGGCCGCCGGCAGGATCGGACCGAACAGCAGCAGGCCGACCAGGCCGAGCAGGCCGACCGCGCTCGGGTAGAGCGTGAACGGGTGCTGCAGCGTGCGCGCGAGCACCGCCCGCTGCAGCGAACCGGTCGTGGTCGCCCCCGGCCCGGCGTGCTCGCCCATCAGTAGCTTTCCGCGACCATCTGCAGCTCGACCCGCGGCAGCCGGTATTCGTAGGCGCGGTCCGGCTCGCTGTCGAGCCGCGCGAGCGGCCGCTCGCCGCCGTAGCCGACGGCGCGCACGCGCGCCTCGTCGATGCCGTGCGTAACCAGCAGGTGGCGCTTGATCGTGTCGGCACGCTCCTGGGAAAGCTCGCGGTTCGATTCCGGGTCCCCGCGCGTTCCGGTATGCCCGCGAACGACGACACGGAAGTTCGGATAGTGCCGGAGGTTCTGCGCGGCGGCGTCGACTTCGGCTCTGCCCTCGACGTTCAGCTCCGAGGAGCCGCTCTGGAAGGTGATCGGGCGCACCTTGAGGGTGCCGATCTCGCGCAGGCCGTCCCATTGCGCCGCGGTAAGCGCCGCGAACTTGCGCGCGGCGCCCGGTTTGGCCGCGCCGGACGCTTGCGCCGAGCCCATGCCGGACTTGAACAGTTCTTCGACGAAGAGCCGGTGCTGCAACCGGTAGGGATCGCGCTCCGGAATCGGGCTCTCGCGCAAGTCGCCGCTGTCCACCAGTATCCTGGCCGTGGATTCGAGCGCGTCGATCAGCCCTTCGGACGAGTCGCCCCAGGGCGAGGCGACGCCAAACCACTCGCGCGCGTTCTCCTCCAGCGTCGCCCAGCGCACGCCGCCCAGGATGGCGGCGACCTGCGCGTCATCCACGCGGGCGGCCTGCTTGACTTCGTCGGCCAGCGCCGCGGGATGGTCGCGAAAGTGCTTCAGGGTGCGGAAATAGCTGTCGATCAGCTGCTTGACCGCCGCGCCGTTGGTGCGCGAGAACTCCCGGCCGACCAGTAGCACGTCCACGATCAGCCGCCGCGTCTGCTCGGTGCCGAGCAGCTTGTGCATCCCCTTGTCGGCGAGGGCGCGCGAGACGTCCGGCTCCCACAGCACCGCCACGTCCACCTTGCCGGCCTGGAGCTGCTTGAGCGCCTCCTGCGATCCCTTGACGGGGACGCGCCAGGCGCCGTTGCGGTCGCGCAGCGCCGGGACATCGAAATGCACGGCGACCGACCTCAACAGGTGCTCGCTCGGCGAACCGGGCGTGAACGCGAGCTTGTAGTCGGCGCGCGTTTTGAGCGCCTGCAGGCTCGCCACCTTGTCGCGGCGCGCCACGATGGCGTCCCCGCCGCTCGACTCGTCGATGACGAGCACGGTGGTGCCGGGAAACTTCTCGCGCGGCCCGTTCAGCAGCAGCGAATCGACCGTGGCGACGGCGAACTCGAGGCTGCCCTCGCGCAGCCGCTTCATGCGCGCGGCCGTGTCGGCGTTGTCGTCTTCGCACTGGACGAGGA